>JAZKCZ010000001.1:0-263433 GCA_040387835.1 Myxococcota bacterium
CTTTGCCAGAAGGCTCAGAAATGGTGATGCCAGGTGATAACGTCACCATCGTTGTGGATTTGATTACCCCGATCGCGATGGACAAAGAACTACGCTTTGCTATCCGTGAAGGTGGTCATACAGTGGGCGCCGGTGTGGTGTCTGAAATCCTAGAATAGTTTCTTGGCTGTCATCCCGCACTTAATGCGGGATCCAGCCTCGTGCAAAACTGGATCCCGGGTCTACGCCCGGGATGACAGCGAGGTTTTAGGTCGCTAGCTCAATTGGTAGAGTATCGGTTTCCAAAACCGATGGTTAGGGGTTCAAGTCCCTTGCGGCCTGCCAAATATAGAAAGTCTTTTTTAAAGCCCTCTGAGGGCTTTTTTTATTTTGCTATCGAAGGACAGTGCCGGTATTGTGAGCCGCATGCCAGATTTTTCAGGTTTCTACGCCCTGCCTATTGCTGAGCGCCAAGCTCGCCTAGATGTCTCCTTTACCGGCGGGCTTGAGTTTGAAACCGCTGATCAGATGATCGAAAACGCCATTGGTACCTTTTCGCTTCCTCTAGGCATCGCTTGCCATTTTGTGATCGAGGGAGAGCCTCTCTGGATCCCGATGGCTATCGAGGAACCATCGGTGATTGCTGCCGCCAGTCGTATGGCCAAATTAGCCTCTTTTAGAGGCGGCTTTAAAATTGCTGTTGATGAACCCATCATGATGGGCCAAATTCAATTGCTGAACGCATCGGATTGGGACCATGTGGCCCAAGTTCTAATAGAACATCAAGAACGCTTAATCGAACTGGGAAATCAGCACTGCCCAGGTCTTAAGACCCGGGGCGGCGGTTGTCGCAAAATCGGCCTAAAAAATCTCAACTCCCGCATGGCCGTTGTCGAAATCTCCATCGACTGTCGTGATGCTATGGGCGCAAATTTGATCAACACAGTGCTTGAAGCCTTGGCTCCTGAAATAGAGCTGCTGACTGGCGCGCAAGTCGGATTTAAAATCCTGTCAAACCTATCTGACCAAAGATTAGCCAGAGCGTCTTGCGAAATTGGCTATCAAGCCCTCGCGGATGACAAAACCCACGACCAGGGTCGCAAAGTCGCTCAGCGCATGATTGATGGTTATGAATTTGCTAAACTCGATCCTTACCGTGCCTGTACCCACAACAAGGGCGTCATGAATGGCATCGGCGCCGTGGTGATAGCCACAGGTAATGATTGGCGTGCGGTGGAGGCTGGCGCTCACGCTTATGCCGGTACACGTCCGGGCGGCTACGGGCCGCTCACTCATTACGAAATGCGGGAAGACTATTTGTTTGCCAGCATTGAACTCCCCATGGCATTGGGCGTTGTCGGTGGCGTTACCAATGTCCATCCTACCGTAAAAAGTTGTTTACAGTTGTTGGGAAATTTCGGCAAAAGTGCTAAGGCCCTAGCAGGCGTCGTAGCTGCGGTGGGTTTAGCCCAAAACATGGCTGCTATGCGAGCCTTAGCAGCTGAAGGAATTCAAAAGGGCCATATGGCTCTGCATAATAGAAAGCAACTTTGATGGCAAATGCGTTCGGAAAAATCATCCTCGCTGGGGAGCATGCGGTCGTCTATGGTTATCCAGCCATTGCGCAGACGATCAATAAAGAAGTTTCCGTCAGAGCAAGCCAGAGCTTCGGCAAAAAAGCGACGTTCCATTTTTTACAACCCGCATTGAGCTCAGGTGGTGAAATTTTTGACCAAGTGCTGGCGCGTTTGACGGTTTTGTTGGGCGATCGGGTGCAAAAGCTGTCTTTCGATATTGAAAGCAATGTGCCAGGTGGCTGCGGCCTTGGCTCGTCGGCTGCTTTATCGGTTGCGTTGATACGGTCTGTTTTAGATTTTTACGAAGAAACGAGAACTTCGGGGGAAGTCGCTGCAATGGCGATGGACCTCGAAAAGATTTTTCACGGCAACCCCTCTGGCGTCGATCATACGACCATTGCCCATGAAGGCCTTATTTGGTTTCAAAAGGGCAAACTAGAGCCTGTGCTAAGTGCGAAGCCGTTGAAATTTGAAATCCTCATGGGCAGCCCACATCGAGGGACTTTGAAAGCGGTCCAATCCGTCCGAGATTTCTATGAAGCGGAACCAATGCGTGTTCGAAGCATTTTTGAAGAAATCGAAGCCCTTACCTACGCGATGCGCAAGGCAATCAAGATCGGCGATTTAAAGCAAGTTGGTTTGCTTATGAATCAAAACCACGCACTGCTTAAATCTTTAGGCGTTTCGACGCCCGAATTGGACGCACTTTGTGAGCAAGCACGCCAAAAGGGCGCCCTTGGCGCCAAACTTACCGGCGCTGGCGGCGGCGGCTGTGTGATTGCTTTAGTTTAACGAGCGAATTTGCTTAATACGTGGTTTTTAATTTCCTGAGGTAAGTCAATTTCCTGCAACATTGTCGTTAATAACCTTGTTGATACGATTTGCTGTCGCAGACGTTCGGGGTTTGTAGAGCCAACGGCAATCTGGATCTGATTGTTGGGGAAACGAGTTGCTCGAAACATAGAGATGGGGCCCTCTCCATCAAATTCGTACCAGGTCATATCTTGATCAACTTCTCTCAGCCTCCAACCGACTGGGGCGGAGGGGTCAATCACAGCCAATATGCTTTGTCCGAAAATTAGCAGAGCAATCAGACTTAAGAATTTCATTGTTTAATCTCCCAAACAACTTGTAACCTAGTTAGGCGGGTTATTATTCCGATATTAGGGAGATAGAATCTGTGTTTGCCACCTGGTGCCTTGACGTGTGTATTTGATGACGTCCGAGAGCTCATCGCTGCGATATCTATAAAAGACGCATTTTGAGGGTATGAATCTGAATCCAAGGTAGTGTTCGCTGTAAGGAACATCGCTTGTTTGAAATTTTGCTTCTAAAGCTGCGCGCGCTTTTTCGAGAGTTAGTTTTGTTTTTATTGGCTGACCTGAAGTCGGTGCGTAAGCGAGGAACCTCAACTGTGCCCACTTAGGATAGCTTTGCCAATAAGAGACATTTTCTTCCTGCGACAACGGTTGAATATGTCCGCTTAAAACAGCTTGGCGCATGCTTAACCCTAGCCAGAATGTCATAGAGGCCTGTGGATTGGATTTCATGTCTTGAACTTTCTGCGTACCGCTTTGCGTGAAAAATAATATGCCTTCGTCATCGGTGATGTTTCTGAGGGCCACTACACGACTATGCGGTTCATTTTCATAGGCAGTGGCTAAAACAGCATGCATCGGGTTTGGGGCACCCATATCTTTTTCTTGCTCTAACCATTGTTGTAACGTCTCGTACATTTCATACGTTATATGTCGCCCCTTCAGGGCTGGGAATGGAGGAGGGCGCGATGACCCAGGCACCTCTCATCGTCGTTGGCAGAATTAGCACCAGGATGACAACGTAAACGAATATGTTATATCATCGTCATGTTAAAATCTATTGCTTCAAATGTCCATAAAGGTAGTTTTCCGCACGTTGCTATTTTCGAAGGCAGTATTGAAAAGCGGGGCGCGTCTCGGATGGCGGCTTATGCTGCACTTAGAGCAGGGGCGGGGCTTGTGACGCTTCTGGTTGCGGATCCTTTACATAACGTGCCGGGTGATATGCCTGAGTTCATGAAACGGACGGCGTTTGACACGGATTTGACGGGATTTTCTATCGTGGTCATGGGTCCTGGGTTGGCGAGCCGGGACAAGATGGTTTTGGCTTCTACGATTTTCAAAGCAGCGCTTCACCAGAACGTGCCTATGATTTTGGATGCAGGTGCACTGGAGTTGCTATCCGAGCTGACGGCTGATGATAAAAGCGACTCTATTATTATTGCCACGCCGCATCCTGGCGAGGCGGGTAGGTTGCTGGGCGTTTCTGCAGAAGTGATTCAGCAGGACCGTGTGGGTGCACTGAATAGGCTTTTGGAAATATCGAATCGCTTACCAGTAAAAGTAATTTGGGTGTTAAAAGGGGCCAACACGATGGTCGCGGATGGTGACCGCAGACATATCTGTGAAGGCGATTGCCCTGCTCTAGCTGTCGGAGGCAGTGGCGATGTTCTGGGCGGCGCCATCGCGGGTCTGTGGGGTCGAGCCGATGACGCTTTTGACTGCGCGCGCATTGGGGTAGTAGCCCATTTTGCAGCAGGGCGCATGCTAAGCGCTAAAAGTCCGCGAGGACATTTTGCCAGCGAGATCGCTGATCAATTACCCGTCGCGCTCATGCAAGGCTAAAGTGCTTTCTTTTTTTCGTACATCCCGATGAGTTGAGCTTCTTCAAGAATATGACCTTTCATAGCCTTTTCGAGCGCCGCTTTGCCAGCAGTATCTTTTAAGTTAATCTTCTTATCCAGCGCATAGATCTTGAAAAAATAGCGATGTTTACCGCTGGGTGGGCATGGGCCGATGTAGCCTTTTTTGTCCCCGCTATTTCTGCCTTGACGGGCAGTAAATAATTCGGCTGAGGATTTTGAGCTGCTTTTAATGTTCCAAACTACCCAATGCGCAAAAGTACCGGAAGTTGCATCTGGATCGTCCATAATCAGTGCCAACGATTTGGCTTTTGCCGGCGCATTGTGCCACTCCAGCGCGGGCATCATATTGACACCGTCGCAGGTATATTCCTGTGGGATATCGCCACCATCTACAAAGACTGAGCTGGTGATTTTTAGCTTTTCTTTTGCGAAGAGCACCGATGACAAGCTGAGAAGAAGAATGATTTTCAACATGCTTGCAGGATAACATAAATTCGGCAAAAATCGCATCTCGCGGTTTTTATAGCTCGGGGCCTGAAGAATCCTTTATTGGCTCGCACAAAGTAAAGGTTAGTCCCACTTTTCTTGGCAATCTATAATCAAATAGCGGCTTAAATACCTCTACGACCGACCTATAATCTTTTTTGCAGCCATTTACGGACACATATGAATTGCGATTTTCCAGAACATATTTTTGTAGTTGGAGGAAAGTAAAGTCCCCAGTCGGATTGCTCGAATTTATTTCGGCATATTTACGGGCAGCACCGCATGTAGAAGCCCAAGCCAACCCCTTAATTTCATTTAATACACCAATAGCTGTCGCAGTTGCCACGGCCTCTAACTCACTCCACAGCCTGGTTAGTTGGCGCTTGAGCAACCAATCCAAAGCTATTTTAAGACAACTCCCACCCGCTGCCAAACATGCTGCTTGGTAATAGGTAGTGCAAAGCCAAGACGTGAGTCCCGGTTGCTCAAAGGTCGGCTCTTGATTGATCCCATCAGGTAAAGGTTGTTTACCGAGAACCGCAAAATCTGCCAGATTTTGACGCTCGTTTGTTCTTTGATCCAGCATGTGAGGGAACCTGTTATTGAGTTCTTTGAAACTGAATGCATTCGCAGTTAAGGCTGCAACGTGCAGAGGTGTATAGTTCCATTTTTCGGTGGAATTAAACCTAAAAAGCTTGAGCGCTTTTTGCACCGCTTCATCGTTGTCGTTTGAGATGGCATCGACGAGTATTTTAGCAAGACCGATCTGCTCTTGCCTAGGATAGTTTTCCTTTTGAAGCCAACGATCGAAAAATTCAATAAAGGTATGATTTACCTCAAAGTTTGGGATTTCAAGATCATTTGTACGCGGCACACTGGTGCTATCAGGGGAATTTTTCACCAAGGTGAGGTACCCCGAATTAAATAGTAAAGGCCATATGGCGTCAGGTTTATCCAATTGATCGTCTGCAGTTAACTCTTTATTAATCACTTTGGTAATCAATTTACCCGAGCGCAGCCTCTCCAGGTCCTCCTGTATTCGATCATCAATCATTAGGCGATCTACAAAAGATGTCTGGTCGGTGCTTGTGGCGACCCAATAGGGGTCGAGTTTTCGTGTGCTGACATACTTGATTACCGACCAAGGGTTATATATCGTTTCTCCTCCAATCAAATAACCGTTGTACCAAGATTTAACGTCCTGCAACTCTGTGTCAGAGACAAAAGGTTTTAATAAATCTGTTACTTCTGTTTCAGTAAAACCATAATATTTAGATAAAGTGCTTGTTAGAAGATTGTCCTCCTCAAAGTTATTGAGGCCAGAAAACATGTTGGATTTCGCTATTCGTAAAATACCAGTAACGACAGCTTTCTCTAGGTGCTCATTATCCTTCAGCGCTGGGCTCAGCATGCTGCGCATAAATGCTATGGCTTCCTTAAAGAGTTGGTCGCCTATGAGATCATTCAAAAGGGCGTCATATTCATCAATCAAAACGTAAACTTTTTTATCATGGTGTCTATGTAGGTACTCGATGAGCACTTGTAGAGAGGCGGACAGGTCAACGGCTTTGAGCCATTCTTGATCGATATCTGCTTGGGAAAATCGGAAATAGGAGTCCAATAGGCCTGAAAAAACTTTGCGGCTCTCTTCATCTAACCGTTGGCTTTCTTTTAGATAGGCGTGGTTTTTATAAAGATTATAAATCTCCCTACCTACTTTCATTTTCATTTCTGTCAGAGTTTTCCCTTTTCCGTCTTTGAACGACAGGTATACGATGGGATATTTTCCTTGAAAATGGTCCATGATGCTGACTTCATGATCCTTAACGCGTGTCGTCGCCTTGAAGATATTTAAATCTTTAAAGAGTTCTCGATTCAGATTTTCGTCTAAGCTGTTGCCTTTAGCATCTACAGTAACGCCAAAAAAATACCTCAACATGCTCAGATTTAATGTCTTTCCCCATCGCCTCGGCCGCGTGATTAAAATGGCTGTTGCTGGGTTTTCTATAATAGCTTTGATTAATAAAGTTTTGTCGACAAATTTTCGATCGCTATCCACGACACTTTTAAAGTCTGCTTGGCCGATCGGTAGCCGGGTAGAGCGCATCGATGTCTGAGCGTCGACGTTTGCTTGCGTGAATACCCAAATTAAAAGGGCTAGCCATGGCGTTCTAGTGGAAACTATCCTATTTATTAATATCATTAGCAACGAAACTATCCCGTTGACCATCTTTTGACAAGGCTACATTAAAATACGTTGCCAATGACAAAATAGAATCGAGGAGAGTATTGCTCAATAGGACTTGTGCCGACGTCAAATCTTAATACGACTGCTTTGTCCCACATGATGCGAAGGCCGCCGCCGAAACCAAGCGATGGCTCGAAGGGTTCTTGATCCAAGGTGCTCCTGTCCCATGCGACCAGACCTAAGTCTGCAAACGAAGCAGCGGCTAAGTCAAAGTCCCATTTCCAGAGCTTAAAGTTGACGAAGTTATAACGCAGCTCAAATTGCTTGTAAGCTTTCAGACGCCCTGGGAAGTATTGCTCTCTAAGGCCTCTGCCAACATCTTGGCCACCGAAAGTATTGTAGTATCGCGTGGTCCCGCCCACTCGAACAATTTCTTGCAAAGGCGCTTTGCCGGCCATCGCGTCGAAAATGATTTGGCTGGCGAGCACTAGACGCTTATTTGGAATTAACGGCACATAGCCTCGTAGACTTAAATTAACGCCTAAATAGCTCCAGCTGCTTCCCCAAAAAGGTGAGGCTTCTCGCATGGTGGCTTCCAACCAATAGCCAGAAGTGGGCGAAGGCTCAAAATCTCGGTTATCGATCAGGATTCCCGCTTCCAAAACACTGGCAAAGCCACTGCCGTCGTTTGAACCAAAATCTTTTTCGTATAGGCTGTCTGCATAGGCGCCTTTTTCACTGAAAGTGCCTTGTTGATAGAAACTGCCGCGCCAAGAAGCGATAATCTCGACCTTGTGAGGCATGGGCCGAAGGCGCCACCTGCCATCGATGGTGCCGAATGCTTCCCAGTACCGTGTGAGATAATAATTGGGATTGGCATTCAAAACAGCGCAATTGGCACGCATGCCTTGGCCGCAATAGTTTTCATTCGGCATCACTAAAAGGCCAGCCAGAGAACGAATTCGAAGCGGCATGTCCAAAACATCTAAATAGTCAAAGCGCAGGCGATGCGATTGCATACCGCTGGTCATGAAATAGATCTGTCCGTCGATTTCATATTTATAGGGACTAATATCGGCTTCTTTTCGATAAAAAGAACCTACCGCGCCAAAGCCTGTACCAAAGCCGGATGCGTAACCAACGACTGGAATGCCGACATAACCATAATCATTTTTTGGCTCGCCCGGTTCCGTCTTTGCTGCTCCTGGCATGGTGCCCTCATCTTGAGCGAAAAGAGAGGCGCATAAAAAGAGCAGTAGGACTATTTTTGTCATGGGTTAGCCTTGCAGAGCGAGGTTTACTTGGTCTTGAACAGTTTTCAAAAATGCATCAAGTTCTAAAGTCATGTCAGATAGCTCGCGCGGTGTTTTTGGATAGGCGATGACTTCGGCATAGAATTTGATTTTTGGCTCGGTTCCACTGGGTCTAACAATTAATCTCAGGTCATGATTCCCGCTATAAATGAGTAGGCCCGGATGAGCTGCCGTCTGCTTTTCGAACCCTTGGATGTTCTCTGAGCGAGCTAAGATGGTTTTAAGCTCACCCCTACACGACCAGGCAAGCGATCGATGAAGTCCGTAAGTTAGGGAGAGCCGGTCTAACTCATCGAAAACGGTTTTATTTTGCCAGGCTAATTCGGAAAATAGTTGAGCGAAAGCGACTGCCGCAGAGATGCCGTCTTTATCTCGCACATGATTGCCCACGCAGTAACCCAACGCTTCTTCATAGCCAAATAGAAACGCTTCGTTCAAGCTCGCTTCTCTCTCTAAAGCTTGATGCGCGATATTGGCAAAGCCTGTGATGGTCTCTGCGTAGCTAACGCCGTTTTTAGCTGCAATCTTCGACAGCATGCGGGACGACACCACCGTGCTCATAACCAAAGGCTGTTTATCTGAGGGCTGTCTATTTTCGATGAGATAGCTCCCAAGCAAGACCCCGATTTGGTTGCCGGTCAGAGCCGTTTGGCCAATGCATACGGCTAAGCGATCAGCGTCCGGGTCATTGGCTAAGATTAAATCCGCTTGCGTCGCGTTTAGCGCCGCTAAAGCCTCGTTTAAAGCGCCAGGTTCCTCAGGGTTTGGAAATTCAACGGTTGGAAAGTTGCCATCTGGCTTTGCCTGAGAAGCGACCATATGAACGTTGTGAAAACCCGCGCTTTCCAGCGCGCGCGTAGCGAAATCGCCGCCGACCCCATGCATGGGCGTGTAGACGATTTTAGCAGTGGTTGGAGCACTGCCTCGAGTGGGTAAGGACGCGAAATAAGCGTCAATGACTGATTCGGGCACAGCGCTCGGCGTTGCCTGGCTCAATGTAATTTGTCCGAAGTCTGGGGCGTTATCTAAGACAGCTTCGATGGCGTTCGTATGAGGCGCGATCAGTTGTGCACCATCTTCGCCGTAGATTTTGATGCCGTTATCTGCCGGAGGGTTGTGGCTGGCAGTTATCATAATGCCTGCGTTGGCTTTTAAGTAAGTGACCGCAAACGCACAAATAGGCGTAGGAACCATTTTCTGAAAAACCGACGCTTCATGACCAGCAGCGTTTAAAATTTGAGCGACCAGGATCGCGTAGTCATTGCTGTGGTGGCGTCCGTCAAAGCCAATTACCACTTTGCTGTTTGCAGACAGGTATTTTGCTACAGCGTAGGCGATTTTTGCGACAGAGACCCGATTTAGCCGCATTCTTCCAGAGCCCATCTTTGCCCTGAAGCCGGCTGTGCCAAATCGCCAGAGGCCTTCAAATCTTAAGCTGAGCTCATCGCTTGCATCCTGCTCTAGGAGCTGACGGATTTCGTCGGCATAGGCTAGCTCGGGTTCTTCTTGTAAGTACCGCTGAATGAGATTTTTCATTGCGGATGTGTTATGACAAGCCTTATGCTCAATGTCGACCATTTGATTGAACAAATTCAGAAGGTTCAGCCTTTTCGAATGCGGGGAAAAGTCTTAGAGTCAACAAGCTTGATCATTAAAGCTTCTGTCCCGAACTCTCGTGTCGGCGATTTGTGCTACGTGACCACTCAAAACGAAGAGGCGCCGCTTATCAAAACGGAAGTCGTCGGATTTCAAGAAGGCATTGTTTATCTGATGCCGCTTGGGGAACTCGAAGGCATCGGCCCCGATTCCGAAGTCATACCCACCGGAAAGCCTTTTTCAATTAAATGCGGCTACGGCCTGCTGGGCAGAGTATTAAACGGCGTTGGCGAGCCAATGGATGATGGCGAAAAGCTCAGCCAGGTGGATGGATTAATTGACTGGTCTGTCCATCGGGAAAGCCCAAACCCCTATACTCGGCAACCAATTGATCGCCACATTTCGATGGGCGTCAGAGCCATTGACGGTTTGCTAACCATTGGACGCGGACAGCGTATGGGTTTGTTCGCAGGCTCGGGTGTGGGTAAATCTACTTTAATGGGGCAGATCGCTCGTAATACCGAGGCCGAAATTGTAGTCGTTTGCTTGGTAGGTGAACGTGGCCGTGAAGTATTAGAATTTATTCATGACTCTTTAGGCACCGAAGGCCTAAAGCGCGCGGTGGTCATTGCCGCAACGTCGGATACGCCGCCGCTGGTTCGCCTTAAAAGTTGTTATGTCGCAACGGCGATTGCCGAATGGTTTAGAGACCAAGGCCGCGATGTATTGTTTATGATGGATAGTGCGACCCGATTTGCCAGAGCTCAAAGAGAAATCGGATTGGCTTTGGGCGAGCCGCCTGCACGGCAAGGTTTTCCACCAAGCGTGTTTGCGTTGATTCCCCGTATTATGGAGCGCACAGGTAATAACGAAAAGGGTTCGATTACAGCGCTTTATACGGTTTTAGTGCAAGCAGGCGATATGGAAGAGCCAATCGCCGATGAAGTACGTGGTATTTTGGACGGGCACATTGTGCTGAATCGTGCCTTGGGCGAAAGAAATCATTGGCCCGCGATTGACGTGTTGCCGTCTTTAAGCCGCGTGATGGTTGGCATTACGACGCCGGAGCATCAAAAAGCGGCCGGGCATTTGCGCGAAAGCATGGCTAATTACGAGAAAAATCGCGATTTGATTTTGCTGGGCGCCTACAGCTATGGCACCGATCCAAAGGTCGATTATGCCATCGATAAATACGAAGCGACTGAAAGCTTTTTGAGGCAAAAAGTTGATGAAAACACGCCTTTTGATAAGACCGTCCAGCAACTCGCGGATTTGTTTGCTGATGCTGAGGACCTCGGTTGATGTACCCCCTGCAAACTTTGTTTGAGATTCGCGAACGAGCGAAGAAGGCAAGCGAAGAGAGTTACTCTAAGGAAAAGCAGAAGCTGAACGAAGCTGAAAAAAAGCTGCATCAAATGGAAGACGAACTCAAAGCAATGAAGGCTGCAAGGGAGCAAAAACGTCAAGAGTACTTTGATAACCTCTCCAGCGGCAGTCTCAAAATCGACGCCATCAAAATGGGCCATCGACACCTAGAGATGCTCGAGCAAAAAGAAGAGCTGTTTAAATTGACCATTGAAGAACAAAAGCGTGTGGTTCAGGCCGCCCAGGCTCGTGTCAAAGAAGCTCTAGAAGCCATGACCAAAGCAACTGAGGATTACAAAGTGCTGGAAAAGCACAAAGAAAAGTGGGCGAAGGGACAGAAAAAAGAGCTGGAAAAAAAAGAGGAAGAAGAGGCCGACGACATCACTCAGTCTCGGTATACTCTGCATTTGAAGGAGCTTAAGGATGACCAACCGAATCGATAACCAGCAAATTGCCCGTCAACTACAAATTAGAGCCAGAGAGACGCAAAAAAAGCAATCTGTAGAGTTTCAGCAGACTTTAGAAACCAGCATTCAAGCGGGCGCTAAAGCTAAACAAACCAATCCTGGCGACATATTGAATCGCTACGCAGCAGCCGAAGAAGCAGAAAAACCCGCGACTACCGAAAGCAACGAATCTTCGGAGTTGGGCGCAACCCGTGCAGCTCAAACGAAAGAAGAAAAGCCCCAAAAATCACAGAAAAAGCAAGACACCCAAACGGCTCATGCAGATAGGCAAGCCGAAAAGAAAAATGACAAAGTTGCGCTCGATATTGCGGTACAGCGTAAGTCGCAGCAAGAGCAAGAAAATGGCGAGTCCGGTACTGGCGGGCAAGGTGATTTTTTTCAGCAGGCGATACAAATAGGCCTGAACGCTCAGTCCGTTGAGCAAGTCGCCGCCCCGCATAATGTTAGTTTGCCACCTGGGGCACTGAACGAAATTGTCGATAAAATCTATGTAGGTGTTGATCAAACGGGCGCCTCTCAATTTGTCATTGAACTTAAATCCGATGTTTTAAATGGCGGCCAGATTCAAGTAACCGCTCAGGGCAAGAATATTAAGCTTAAGCTAAGCGGTCTAAATTATGCCTCTAAGCAGACCGTTCGGGCAGCTGAAGGGGATTTGAAGCAGCGATTGCAGGGCAAGGGTCTGACGCTTTCAAGCTTAGAGCTTTGAGAGCAGTATTGATTGCGAACACCCGCTAAAGCTAGTAAACCCTAGGCACAAGTCATGGTTAAACCAAAACATACAGGTCGGTATATTGTTCTGACATGCTTAGCGATTTTGCTGGGTGGGATTTTGTATGTTGCTGGTAAGACCCCGGAAGTTATTCGGGTCGCTGTGGCCGAAGTGCGTAGCAACTTATGGCGCAATCACGGCATTAGACTGGAGCTAGGAAAAATTTCGATTCAGGGCTTTTTGACCGTTGGCGTCGATGGCTTTTTGCTTGAAAAAAAAGATATTAAGCTTTTTATCCAGGCTAAGTCTGTCAAAGCACGGCTTTCACCTTGGCAATATTTCAGCGAAGGAAATCCGGTTAGTCGCCTGGAAATTGATACTCCTGAAGTGATTGCGACAGTTGAATCAAATTCGTCTGAACAACCAGGGCTGAAGCTAAATTTTGCTTTGAGTGAGCTGGTTATCTTAAACGGCCGGGCTGAGATACATTGGAAAAATAAAGTCTTTTCCATTTTGGATCTGCAGACTCATGCGCGCATCCATCCTAAGCGAGTTGATATTTATCAACTGTCGGTGCAAACGCCTGAAGTTTCTCTTAAAACCGACGGTGTGATTCACCTGGAAGATCTTAAATTCGTTGGTCTTCGCACCGCTATGAAGTTTGAAATTTCGGGCGCGCTTCAGAAAATTCCCGAACTCAGAAATCTTAAAATTCCCTTGGAAGGGGACTTTAAGCTAGAAGGCCACATTCGGTATCCGTCTTGGGAAGGTGGCTGGGAAATGGAAGGCCAGACGCTTGTAAAGGATATACGCATTGATGATGTTCGAATCCACTCGTTGGCAGGGCCAGTCTATGTCAATCAGCATCAGCTAGAAGTTCGCAATCTCGAGGCATCCTTTGGCGGCGCAAAGCCTCGCGTTGGTGGTATTTTATACCTGGACAAGCAGCTGCGTTTTGTTGCTGAGTTAAATGGCGCCCAGGTTTCGCTCTATGAATTATTATCCGATTTAAACGTCAAAAAATCTTGGGTCGATCTTAACTTGGATGTGAATGCCAAAATAAAAGGGCAAATCCTACCTGAGTTTTCGCTGACGGGCCAAGCATCTGGCAAGGCTGATTCATTGGTTGTTCATGATAGAAAGCAGCTGTTATTAAAATCAGCCTATCCTATGCGGTTCGATATGGGGCTGTTTGTCGATAAGCACGCTTTCAAATTTAAAAATGCCTCGATTACCGATGGCAAAAGCAAGTTTGATATCAATTGCGACCTCTATTTAGACCATCGACACGGCATGTGGTTGGAGGGAGAAATCGATCGCATAGATTTTTCGACTTTAAAAAATCGCATTGCTGATGGGCAATATTTTGGAACCGGTGAAGGACGGATATCGATTGATGGTCCCTATGAGCACCTGGTCATCAGAGGGCCCGTTCATGTAAACGATTTTGGTTTCGATGATTTTAAATTCGGCGATATTCGTGGCCTGTTAGAATTTAGGGAAAATATCCTCAGTGTTAGATACATTCGGGCCAAGCAAAGGTCTTTGGAGTATGAGGGCAATTTATCCCTCGATTTTGACGCCAAACCCCTGCGCATTGGCATGAACGCAGAGCTAAAAAAGGGCCAGGCTGAAGATTTACGAAAATTTATTATCCCGCAGTTGGCATCTTTTGAATGGTTTGGTCCCTTGCAAGGAGAGGTCGAGCTTCGAGGGCCTTTGGCAGCTGGTCATTTCGATGGTTTGATGGGACGGGTGGCGCTGCAAATCGGTCCCGGCGGCCAGTTGTTCGGCAAACAGGTCAATTCGGGTACGATCATGCTGACCGCGGATGAGAATAAGGCCAATCTAATTGCGTTGGAGCTTAACTCGGAAGTCGGCAAAGCATTTGTTTCTGGCGAGTATGATAAAGCCTCTAGACAAGGCACAGGCCTGTTAAAGCTGGCCGAGACACCTGTTGGCCGCGTTAATGCCAGCTTGCTGATACAAAATAATCGTTTTTTGGCCGATGGTCTTATTGAAGATGCCAAGGCTGCGGTGCATTTCGGCCTCGATTTAGAAAAAACGTTGCCTTACGAAGCACAAATTTCGGTTCCATACGGCCCACTAAAAACATTGTTTCCAAAAATAGCCGAGCTGGAAGATTCGGGTGTTCAAGCCGGCATTCGGGCAGATGCTCGGGGCGAGCTTACATCGCTCGCCAGCTCCAAGGCATCGATTGAATTGTTCCCCGCAGTTTTCCAGCTTGGCACGCTACGCTTTGTGGCTTCACGTACGGTTAAAGTGGCATACGAGAACAAAGCCCTAACGATTACGCCGGAAATTTTTAAAAGTCTTCATGGAGACTGGATCGAAATTGGTGGCGTTGTAAACGCGCAGGAGATGGCCTTGGAGGTGAAAACCGAAGGCGACCTCTGGCTGCTGACGCATTTAGATGACCGAATCGAAGGCGCTTATGGCAACTTCGATGCGAAAATTAAAGTTCTTGGCCCGCTTAAAAACCCAGGTTATTTCGGCAAAGCGACTATTTCTCCAGGCTCTTATATATCTTTGCGGGATTACCCGCCGGGTCTTAAAGATCTTCAGGGCGTTATTAATTTTAACGGAACCAGTGCGACGGCAGATTTAAGGGGTAGCGCTGACCAGGGTTCATTTAAACTGCTTGGTCTTGCTAATTTTCACAATTCTTCGTTTGATAGTTTAAGAATTGATTTGCAAAAGATGCCTATTTATTATGGCAACTTTTTAAGCGGCACGGCCAATGGCTATTTGAAGTTGGAAGGCCCCTTTAAAGAACCGACTTTAGAGGGCGATATCAAACTGTCCGACGTGTTAATTACCAAAGAGCTCGACCCCACGGAGTTTAAAGGCCCCAGGTCAAGAGCTAGAAAGCAGGCTGTTAAGTTTGACTTGGCATTAAGCGCAGAAAACCCGGTTCGGATTGAAACCAAATCTTTGCATGGCGAATTAATCGGCAATGTGAAGCTGATTGGCACTTCCAATGCGCCTGGCCTATTGGGCGAGCTCACCATGACTTCAGGCGAAATTTATTTTCGAAACAACTATTACCAAATACTTAAAGCTCGGGCCAGTTTCGATAATCCATTTAGGATAATGCCCTACATCGATTTGGAGGCGAATACACAGATTTTGGATTACGACGTAACAGTAAGGGCACAGGGGCCTTTGAATAAGCCTAAGCTGTCGTATTCTTCCAGGCCAAGTTTGCCGCAAAGTGATTTGGTGAGCCTCATCACTTTTGGATTTACGAGCAGGGATAACAGAGACAATTTAGGCGTGGCAAGAACCGCAGGCCTTGAGGCGTTTTCTATGTATTCAGGTCTAGGCGATCAGGTGATTAAAGCGTTACCGGGAGGCGCCGTTGATGAACTTCGCCTGGGTACTTTGTACAACCAAAATGGTGGTGTTACCTCGTCTGTTGTTTTAGGCATGCAGGTGTTCAAAGGCATGCGTCTGCGCTTTCAAAGTGCGCTGGTGCAAAACTCTGAAGGTAATCGTGAAAAGCGCCTGGAGCTTGAGCGGTATATCAACCGGCGCTGGCGCTGGCGTTTGATATGGAATTCAGAAGGGATTACTAACTACGGTGATGCGGGTGCGGATTTGTGGGTTCGATGGGATTTTTAATTTTTTTCATACTATTCTCGCTTTCTGCTTGGAGCGCTGAGATTCAGGTCGTCGGCTCAAGGGTATTTCGTGCCGAGACAATCAGATCTTGGATGCAATCCAAAATAGGCGAGAAAGAAGTGGACGTTCGCCAACTGGATCAGTGGCGAGTTCGACTTCAAAGCCTCTACCGACAGGCAGGCTTTGTTTATGCTCAAGTCGATTTCGAAAAGCCGCGAAAGGACACGATTATTTGCCGCATCAAAGAAGGCGAACAAATACTTATTGGCAATATAACTGTTGTTGGTAGCAGTTATTTCTCAGACGAGCTCTTGCGTCGAAAAGTCATTGAATTTGCACGTGCCGAACCTATGGAGCCTGGTTGGATGGATTACGACCACCAAGAAATCAGTTCTATTTTAAATCCGCGCCGAAAGTTTCAATGCGACAAAATAATTCCTGTTGGAAACCAATCAACCATTGCCCCGCCGCCTGGGTGTAAAAATCAGCCCGATCCTGTGTTCTTCGAAGCGGGTGCGCTGCCTTATAATAAAAGTTTGTTTTTGAAAGCCAAAGATTTCTTAGAAGACTTCTATTTGGATAATGGCTTTTTAGATGTTCAAATTTTTGGGCCTAAAGAAAGCGAAATCATTGGTGGTCATTGGGTAAATCTTCAGTACCGCATTATCGAAGGGCCGCAGACCAGAATTAGCAAAATCGTTTTTGAGGGCATGGTTCCAAAGATTAAAAACCCGCCAATCCACGTTGGGGATCCGCTGAATCACGATAATGTGGAAGATTTCCGCGTCCAAATCGAAGAGTATTTCTGGAACCAAGGTTATCCCAATGCTGAAATCGTTACCAATATTAGAAACGACGAAATTTATTATCAAATTAACTTAGGCGAGCGCGTTAAGATCGAAAAAATCGATATTGTTGGTAACCAACTTACCAAAACACCGGTGATCAGACGTCGCTTAACGCTGAAGGCTGGCGACTGGTACTCTTTGGAAAAGATCACGGAGTCGCGCTCTAGAATCTTGCAAACAGATCTATTTTCCGATGTCAGCATTGATTTAAATGGCTCTACGTTGATTATTAGCGTGAAAGAAAGAGACCGCAATACTTTCGAGCTTGGGATGGGCGCATCACTTGTCGACGGCCCCAGACTGACAGGTATTTGGCAGCACCGTAATATCTTAGGCCTCGGCATTACTTTTCGAACTCGGGCGCAGGTTAACTATCCAGCTGTATTTTATGACCTGCCGGTTTTGTATTCGCCGCAGGTGAGCGCTGCACTGAAAAATCAGACGTCCAATTATATCGCCGGCCGGGTTTCTGCGGGGTTTTTGTATCTTAAGATGCTGAGCATTCCCTTTGATTTGGATTCATCGATTGATGTCAGTGCTGAGCGGGTGTTGCAGCAAGCTTATGTACTTAACAACGTATCATCGACTTTATCATTCTTTTCTCAGGTTTTGCCTAGGTTAAGACTAACGCCGCAGTTGGAACTTGAGTATGCGAACTTCGATTGTCCTACCTGTGGGCAAAGCAACCGCATGGCGAATGTCGCGACCCGGTTTGACCAAGGGATTGTCAGGCAAGGTACAGTTCGATTGCTTTCTTTATGGGACGGTAGAGATAACACTTTGCTTCCGAAAAAGGGTTTTACGGTGGAGCTTAATACTGACTTTGGTATCGGGGATGCCGAGTCTGCGAAAGTTACCTACGTGAAATTGGTGGGGGGTGTGACCACCTATGTTCCGTTGGTCAATCGCTTGAAGTGGGTTTTTAATGTCAGAGCTGGTGGGATTTGGAATGTTGGTGCTGGCGAGTATGTGCCATTGTTCAAACGCTTTTATTTAGGCGGCACCAACTCGGTTCGTGGCTTTCAAGATAATCAGATTTTCCCGGTGGATGATACGCAAACGAATTTAGTCAGTTTGGGCGGCAGCTACATGATCTACGCCCGTAACGAACTTCGCTTTCCCATTGTCGGTGATTTGGAAGGCGGCATCTTCATCGATACAGGCGAGCTCATGCTGCAGCTAAAAAGTTTTGATTTTCAAAAGCTGGCACTAGGAACTGGCATGGGCATTCGCTACAACACGCCGATCGGACCATTAATGCTCGATATCGGTATGCGCATCTTTGACGCGGGCCGCATTCCTAGAGACAGCTTTATCAGCCTATTTGGTCTGCACTTTTCAATCGGTAACGCCATATGAGAGTTGGGTATACGCTCGGCATGGGCATTGGGCCCGAGATATTTCCGCTGGCGCTGGAAAGGGCTCGCGTCCCAGCTGGTACGGAATTTATCCTATGCGGCAATCAGCATGATCCTCAGGGTGCGCTGTTGCACGCGATCGAGTTAGCCAAACTGGGCGAAATAGGCGCACTGGTGACCGGCCCCGTGCGCAAATCTATATTAGAAAATATTGATGGCCGATCCTACCCCGGGCAGACAGAACTTTTGCATGCGCATTTGGCCGCAGATGCATCGCCGCCTCTAATGTGCTTTGCCGGCGGGCCTTTCTTGTTAGGCTTGGCCACTGTGCACACACCCATTCGAGAAGTCTCGAGCTTGCTAACCGAAAAGTTGCTCAGTCAAAAACTACAAAGATTAATCGAAGGCGCAGCCAAAATGCTGAATAAGCCGGAAAAGCAGGTTCATGTCACCGTGTTGGGCCTAAACCCTCACGCAGGCGAGGGCGGGTTAATCGGCGATGAAGAACAGCTGGTGATTGAACCCGTTATCCAGCGCTTCCAAAAGGAAGGCTACCAAGTTGTCGGCCCAACACCTGCCGACGGATTTTTCGGTTACCGCATGCATCAATTCAAGACCGATGCAGTCTTGGCGATGATGCACGATCAAGGCCTAGGCCCTTACAAGCTTCATTGCAAAGGCAAGGTGGCCAATCTAACCTTCGGTCTGAAGATCTTACGAGCAAGCCCCGCGCATGGCACAGCGGAAGATTTGGTAGGCACCGGCCGGGCGAATCCCGATTCCTTAATCAAGGCGGTCGAAATTTTGACATCCATGCAAAGCGGTCTATAGTTTGCTTATGAATAAGCCAAAACTAACTTTCATCGTTATATGTTTATTTATTCTTCCGCTGCAATTTGCGAGGGCTGAATTTGAACTCGCGCCGAAGTACACCATCTTTTTTACTGAGCAGCAAGTATATCAAGGCGCTGGTCTTGAACTGCGTATCCCCAACGCAGATTTGTTTGATTTTGGTTTTTTTGTGCAGGGCCTAGGTGCTACCAAAGGTGTTAAAGGCTATCTGTTTGATATTGGACTGTTCCCTCGATTTAAATACGTTTATGATACGGTTGATTTGAAGTTTGAATTCTATTGCACCGTTCCATTGGGAGCGACCTATGGTAGCCACCAAAGCGTTGTTGCTAGCGGCATTACTTACCCTGGAGTAAATTACATCCCTAGCGCTGGTATGTTGATTGGTTTGTTGCCAGGCGTTAGTTTTGGCATTGGGCAGCATTGGAGCATATTTACGGAACTCGGTTTCAATTATCGCTACCTCGTGCCAAGTAGCATACGCTTTGATGCTGCCGGATCTAAGTCGATTAAGCCGGACAACATCCATATGCTGGGCGGCGTTTGGAACGTCGGTGTGGCTTTCCGCTTTTAATTTTATAGGCCGGTCATTTTGAAAGGGACGCTCCAGGTCCCTATTTTTATGCCTTCAGCATTAAATAGTGTCGCGGAAATATACATAACCGTATTGTTGGGAAAATCGCTTGCGGGCTTAATTTCGGTAATATAGCGGTTTTGTTTTTTTTGAATCTGTGCGGTGGATGGCAGGGGAAAACCGTCGGCATTCGTAAATTCAACCTGCAGCTTTTCATCTGGTTTGAGATCTTGCTCCCAGTGGAAGCTTAGCGGTCTGCCTGAAACCTGCCAGGGTGTCTTATCAGAGAGCTCGGCTTTCTTGGGAATTGGGCCACATAAGTCCATGACTTTGTTGAGGTGATAAGTGTCTGGGCCATGAAAGCCTTGTGCGTTGCTGCAGTGCTGAGGCTTTTCCCGCTTCACCACCGGTAGATTGTCATAACGCGCATATAAAATCGGAAAAGCCAGCGCCGAAATTTGCGACTTATGCGCGTTTGGAGACTTTTGGCAGGCGAGACTCATCAGCAATAGGCAAGACAAAGTGCCAATCAACCGGTACCTCACGAAATAGCCTCTCTCAGCGCAGCCTCAAGAGCCGCTTTGCCATCGGTTTTCGCGTCACGATATTTGACGATGACAGGGGTTGAAACACTTAAGCCATGCTCAATGGCGAAATCGCCTTTGGCTTTGCGAGCCCCGGGTACGAGCACGGCGTTTTCAGGAACTCTACCAGTCCAAATCTTTTGATTGATGAGGTCGTAAATTGGGGTGCTGGAGGTTAAGATGACGCCAGCAGCAATCACCGCACGTGAGCCTACTTGAATGCCTTCGTATAGCCCCGTGTTGCCGCCGATAAAGGCGTCGTCTTCCACAATGACAGGGCTTGCGCCAATCGGCTCTAAAACGCCGCCGATTTGTGCTGCAGCAGAAAGGTGCACACGCTTACCGATTTGAGCGCAGCTGCCTACAAGCGCATGTGAATCTATCAGCGTGTGCTCGTCTACATAAGCTCCTACGTTAATATATGCGGGCGGCATGATAACAACGCCCTTGGCTACGAAAGCGCCTCGCCGGATGGCGCTGCCACCGGGAACCAATCGAATTTGGTCGGCAGGACTTAAATGCCTGGTGGGAAACGCCTCTTTGTCGACAAACTGGCCCATTTGAACGATGGTGCTCTCTCTAAATGCCGTCAGAATCGCTTGTTTGACTTCAAGGTCTGCTTCCCAAATGCCGTGGCTGTTTTTAAAAGCCGCTCGGCGCTTGCCAGATTCCAGTTGGTCTAAGATTGTTTTCCAGTCAGTTGTCGACATAGCTTTTTATATGCTCCTACAGCCTCTGCTAACTCAGAGACCAAGATTTGCTCATTTGCAGTATGCGCATGCAAAATAGAACCAGGGCCTAACAAAATCGGCGTGCCAATTGATTTAAGGTGGGGAACATCCGATCCAAACCGAACCACGCAAGTCTCAAACCCTTCGATCTTTTCGAAGAGTATCGGCGAAGAAGCTGTTAAAATATTGAGCTCCGTGCTGTCATGGATGAGCGAGCGAATATCTTGCTGCAACTTTTCATGATCAATCGTGGTTCTCATCACACAAAGTGCGCTGGCATGGTCTGCAATAACATTCGCAGCGCGGCCGCCTTCGATGGTGCCGATGTTGAGCGTAGTTTGGCCAAAAGTTTCGTGATTCGGCCAAGCATGATGCAGCAAGCTGTGCATGTCGTGGATCAGTTGATGTATCGCTGAATGACCAGTCTCTGGATAGGCGCTGTGGCCTGTCTTGCCTTTGGTTGTTAAAGTAAAGGCCAACGCGCCTTTCATCGCCGAAGCAATTTTTAAATCGGTCGGCTCGCCATTGATAAAATACGAGACGTCCGGCGCAAAGCCCTGTGCAGCTGCTTTGGCACCTTGGCTGTTGGTTTCTTCGCCAACAAGAAATAACAGGCCTACCTCTTCAAAATCTCTGGCCGCGCAAATCATGGCCGCCATAATGCCCTTGGCGTCACAAACACCTCGACCAGTTAAAACGCCATTGTTTAACGCTGGGGGGATATGCGGTGGGACAGTGTCCAAGTGGGTTGTGAGTAAGATTTTCGGTGGGCGTTTGGTGGCGAGTAAATTAGCTCTGCCGTCAGGAGACAGGGTTTGAAAGGAAACTTCGTAACCTTCGTTGCCCAACAGGTCGGCCACAAAGTGAGTCAGTGCTTGCTCGCTTCCGGTCGTGGAAGGAATCTCGCACAGCGCTAATGTAAGTTCGGTGACGTTCATTTTAGGTGAGACGCGAATACATCGAATTGCTCTTGATGGAAAGAACCCCTGGCTTTGAGCACCAGCTTTTTATGAATTTGGCTTTCTAAGAATTCCAGATTGCCAGACTCATTGCTTCTCATGAAGTCGATGACTTCTGGGTGTGCTTGAACAACAACTTGCGTTTCGTTCGCGTTCCAAGGACGTTCTAGGAGCTCTCTAAAGACTTCGTAGGCGACACTTCGTTTGGATTTGATGGTACCTTTGCCATCGCAGTAAAAGCAGGATTCGCACAGCAAGTGCTCTAGGCTTTCCCGTTTACGCTGGCGGGTCATTTCCACTAAGCCGAGTTCGCTGATTTTAATCACGTTGCAGCGGGCTTTGTCTTTTTTTAAGCAGTCTTGAAGCAGAGCGATGACTTTTTCACGGTCATCTTCATGTTCCATATCGATGAAATCGATAATAATCATGCCGCCGACGTTTCTAAGCCTAAGCTGGAAAGCGACTTCTTTGACGGCTTCCAGATTGGTTTTTAAGATGGTTTCTTCTAAGTTTCTTCGGCCAACGAAGCGGCCGGTGTTGACGTCCACCACAGTGAGCGCTTCGGCTTGATCGATAACAATATAGCCGCCGGAGCGCAGCCATACTTTTCGATTCATGGCGCGGGTAATTTCAGTTTCGATCGAATGCGAAGCAAATAAGGGATCGGGACCCCGATGCATTTCAATGCGGTCGCACAGCTTCGGATCCATCAGCTCAACAAATTTGCGTACCCGCTCGAATGCCTCCTGGTTATCAATGATAATGCGCTCCAGATGGTCGTTGGTCATGTCCCTGGCGCATTTGAGCAGCAAATCAAGCTCGGGTTGGACCAAAGACGGCGCGGGAAGTTGCGTGCTTCGCTTCTGAATGTCTTGCCAAAGGGAAACCAAAAAAGCGCAGTCTTTGCTGAGTTTTTCTTCAGATACGCCTTGAGAAATCGTTCGGGCGATAAAGCCTGTGCCTGGGGGAGAATTTTTTTCTAAGATACGCCTTAAGCGCTCACGTTCAGTTTCATCAACAATTTTGCGGCTGATGCCGATATGAGGCGAAGTTGGTAGGAAAACAACATGATGCCCCGGAATCGAAGGATTGCAATTAACCCTCGGTCCTTTGGTACCGATGGCATCTTTCATCACCTGCACAAGCACGGTTTGGCCAGGTTTTAGCAGGTCCTGAATAGAAATCGCCGGTCTTTGAAAGCGCTCTTCGCTTTCCACAGGCTCATCGCTTTCATCGTAAGGCTCGTGCGGCAGGATATCGCCGACATAAAGAAAAGCCGATTTCTCAAGGCCAATGTTTAAAAACGCGGCTTGCATACCAGGCAATACGCGCTGCACTTTGGCCAAGTAAATATTACCCACCAAACCTTTATCGGCATTACGCTCCAGCATGAGCTCTATCAGCTGGCCATTTTCTAAAAGGGCCACTCTGGTCTCAAAAGCTGTGGTGTTAACTAGTAGCTGATGGCTCAACCAAGACCTCTGCCTCTTTTCGCCATGGAGGTACCAACGTATGTGTGTTTAATGCGACCCACGCTGTAAATGCGTCTTTCTGCCAGGGTTTTGGATGCATTCAAAGTGGTGATGTTTTCGGCTTTCGCGATATTCAGCACTTGCGTGACAATATCGAAAATGCCGCTGGCCTGTCGCATCGCTTGCTTGCGTTCATAACGAATAAGCTCGTTGGCCACATTGATTAAGCCACCAGCACTAATCACAAAGTCGGGGATATACAAAATGTTACGCTTTTCGAGCTCAACACTGTGTTTGTCTTCATCCGCCAACACGTTATTGGCGCTGCCCGCAATGATTTGGCAGTTAAGCCTGGAGATGGTTTGGTCATTGACCACCCCGCCAAGGGCGCAAGGGATAAAGATGGTGCAGGGTACGTCGTAAATTTTGTCAGGCGCTACGAATTCAATGCCCGCAAATTCTTGGTTAACGCGCTTAATATTGTCGGCATTGGTTTCGCTGGCTATCACTTTGGCACCTGCGGGTACCAAATGCTGCAGCAGGTGATATCCGACAGCGCCAACACCTTGCAAGGCAACGGTCATGCCTTCTAATGAATCTGAGCCTGTTTTAAATAAAAGCGCCGCTTTAATGCCTTGAAAGACACCATAGGCAGTAACGGTACTGGGATCGCCTGAGCCGCCAAAAGCGCGGTTGATACCGGTCACATAATCGGTTTCCATCCAAACCCAAGCCATGTCATTGACCGTTGTGCCGACGTCCTCGGCGGTAATGTAACGGCCGGCCAAACTTTGAACAAAGCGACCGAACACACGAAAAAGTTTCTCGTTTTTCATGGTCTTCGGATCGCCAATAATCACCGCTTTACCGCCACCTAAGTTAAGTCCAGCAGCTGCAGCCTTATAGGTCATGCCTCGCGCTAGACGCAGCGCGTCTTTGAGAGCATCTTCTTCGCTGGCATACGGCCACATCCGACAACCGCCTAGCGCTGGTCCTAACGTGGTGTTGTGAATCGCGATAATCGCTTTCAGACCGCTTTCTTTGTCGTTGCAGAAGAGTACTTGTTCGTGATCGCGTTCGGCCATTTCATCAAAAATTTTCATTTATGCTTTTACCTCGCCTTCAAAAACAAATCGGGCGGGCCCTTTCATCTGCACCCTAAGGCCCTCATCGGTGTGACGAGCGGTAATATAAAGGTTTCCGCCTTTTAAGTGAACCGTTATTTCTTGCGATTGGCCTAAAAGACCGTTTTGAATGAGAAAAGCCGCCGCCGCGCATGCCCCCGTACCGCAGGCTAAAGTTTCACCAACGCCTCTTTCGAAAACGACGACCTCAATTTCCCGGTCGTTCATAATTGTAACAAACTCGGTGTTAACCGAAGGATCGATAAGTTTGCTGTCCACCGGCCCTTGAATGACCAAATGAGGATTGCCCATCGAAACCCGGTTTCCTTCGATTTGCGCCACGCCCATATCAATGGCCCAGCCTTCTGCTTCACGGGTGCATCGCTTCAGGCCAGCATCGGTCATGATTTCTGAAACCAAATGGCCTTGATCAAATAACCACTGCGCGACACACCGAATGCCATTGCCGCACATCTGTGCCAGGCTTCCGTCTGCATTAAAAACCTTCATCCACCAATGCTGACTTTCTCGATAGACAAAAATGACCCCGTCAGCGCCCACGCCTGAATGCCGATGACATAGACCGCTAACTTGTAATGGGCTCAAGGAAGGCTTGCCAGAAACGAGAATAAAGTCATTCCCCAGGCCTTCGTATTTGAAAAAAAGCATGTTTGGCTTATAGAAGAAGGCATGTTGAATGGCAAATGGATGATAATTTTAGGGCTTTTAATACTAAATGGTTGCGCACCTCAGCTTGAGCAATTGCCAAAGGCACCCAAAGCGAAAGAAGAGACCTTCTGGCTAAAGAAAAGTCTCTACGGCGGTATTTTGTATGACGACTATCGTTACAGACTACTCAGCCCAAAGCCTTTCGATGAACTAAGACACCTGAAAACTTTGGGCGGCGATTGGATTCTACCCCCGCCTTCCGACGAAGTGGTGCCCTTTGGTACGCGCGTGAGCATTCAGAAAATTGAATGGCCGACTGGGGCGAATATCATTAAAAGGCCTATCTTAACGCCCCGCAATTTGCCTTGGATTTATTTAACCGTTGCTTTAGACCGAGGCTCTGTCACGCTCAACCGCGACAAAACTTATATCTTGCTAGTTCCCGAAGAGATTAAAACGGAAACAGCTTTAAGAGCATGGCTACAAACTTACTTATCCAAAGAAGATAATAATTTGTGGTTTTTGAAATTGAGCCCTGCGCAGAAAAAGAACATTTTGGACCCCTCGAAATAGGCCCGCTCCATAAACTGTTTCAAACTTCATGGTGGCGCATGAAGCACAGACGAATCAAACCCAGTTGATTGAGCAATACGGCTCATTTGTTCGCTCCATCGCCAGACAAGTCAAAAAGGCGGTATCGCCGCGCATAGAGCTGGATGATCTCATCGCCTATGGCATGACCGGTCTATTGGAAGCCGCCGAACGTTTTGATTCAAAGCAAGGCGCCAATTTCACCACTTTCAGCTATTACCGCGTCAAAGGCGCCATCTACGACGGCCTAAGAGGCATGGGCTGGATCGGCCGCAGCGAATATCAAAAAATCCGTTTTGGTGAGCAAGCCAATGCTTATTTAGAAAGTGCCGCTGGTACTAAGACCGAAGAGTTGGAAGACCTTGCTAATCAAGTGAACAGCTTGGTAACCATTTTTGTGACTTCTTTAGAGGGTCTGCAAAACCAAGATTTCGAAGACACCAAGCTCACGGGTCAGGAAGAACGCCTGCTAGATTTGGAGTTGCGTAACACGCTGAAAAAAGCGCTTTCCAGGTTGCCTAGAGCCGATTTAGAGTTGATTAAACTGTATTATTTCCAGAATCTTAGTTTGGAAGAAGTAGGTAAAAAGATAGGCCTTTCGAAGTCTTGGACATGTCGAAAACATGCACAAGTGATCGAGAGATTGCACGAATTAATGCGCAACTAGTTGCAGCTGAGCTCTGTTTTGGTATTATCAATGAATGTATCAAATTTCTATTTTAATGATTCTGTTTATGCTGAGCGGATGTGACTTTGATTCGGGATTGCAAACTGACTACTATGGACGTGCTTCTCAAAATCACACAGAACGCCGAGAAAGAGAATATGTTCATGACAGAAAACCCCACCCGAATACGGATATGGAAAGTTTAATTATTCAAGGAAACGTTTCGGCTGTTAAAAATTTGCTCGAGCGAGATCCCTCTTTAATTAACAAGCAGTTTGGATCTAAAGGTCATTCGATATTACAGCGTGCTGTGGAAAGTAGTAAAATTGGCGACTACGATCTGATAGATTATTTACTACTGCACCCTGATTTAAAGATTAACGCTAAGGATTACTATGATAGCACGGCCTTACATAGTGCAGCATCAAAGGGTGACCCGATCTTGGTAGAAAAATTAATAGCACGCGGCGCAGAATCTTCGAAAAATAAATATGGATACGGTCCCCTGGACGAAAGAGTGGAACGTTTGAAAAAAGGTGAAGATAAAAACATAGCTGTATATGATCGGGATCAAATTGTTTTGCAGCTTTGTAGAATCGGCGCTCTAACGCATAGAGATTCGGATCCTTATAAATGCAAGATGGTCAAAATATTCTCTCAAGCCGCTTTCGAGTCCGCCGTTCAAAAAAGAAATTGGGCTTATGTGAAGGATGATTTGGAGCGTGACCCGTCACTAATCAACCAAAAATTCGGTGGAGATCAGTCTACTTTGCTGCATAATGTAGTTAAGGAATGTGCTGCGTTCTCCTTAAACAAGGAAGCCCACTGGAGGTTTTTGCGGTATGTTTTAGATTCGCCTGGCCTAGACACTAATATTAAAGATAGGAACGGCTTGACCGCACTGGACAAGGCTATCTTGTTGACAGTCGCCTGCGAGAAACATGATATTTTTCAAGTTCTTTGTTCGTCCAAGGTAAAACCAACGGCTTCTAAGTATGCAGAACAATACAGTTGTGATGAAGGATGGAAATTGGAGAAATGCAAATCGATTTGGACCACACCTTCCTTGGAAGAAAACAACTGTATTGCTTTTCTAGAGTCTTTCCGCCCTATAGAATCTAAAAGAAAAGCGATCAAAAAAATTGAACTTAAATACCATCCGGATCGCTGTAAAGATGTTGACTGTGTACCGAAAAAAGAATTTGGTCGGCAATGTGTTGATAATTTTTGGGACTCACTTGAGAAGCATTTTGTGCCTGGCTTACCTATTTAAGAACTTTTAGTCGACCGAGCCCGATATCTTCATAAATGCGGTTTCCAAGCTGCTTCCTGTGAACGCTTTTGGGGTGTCTCGTTAATGACCGCGAACGCAACTTGTTTGAAGTTCAGCCGATAACAGTGTTAGAATCAAAAAGGAGGAGCTTCATGCCCATCACACCGGTCTCTGCAGGCGTTCAGCCATTAGGCCAATTAGCTAAAGCCGCTTTAAACAAGGTTAAGCCTACAGGTCCAGGATCGCATTCCTTTGGGCAAGTGCTCCAAAAAAGTAAAGAGCTTAACAGCGCTCAAAATGTGTCCAACCTGCAAAACATAGATCTGCAAAAGACACAAAAAGTTCCAACTGCGATTAAATCTCTTTTCAACAACTGGCAGAAAGACCAAAATTCCATGCAGAAAATCATGAACGTGGCGATGAGCGGACAGACTTTTACGCCTAGCCAGCTGATTGTGCTGCAACAGGCGACTTATAAAGTGACTTTTGAACTCGAAACCATGAGTAAACTGGTTGAGCAGGCGAGCTCTTCGATAAAAACCACCATGCAAACCCAGGTCTAGCGGGCATTGACTGCGCCTGTTAGAGAATAATTATGATTTTGACTTTCATCGCTTGTGTGGTGTTGATGGCTTTGGTGTCAGCAGCGGAAACGGCGCTTACATCCTTATCTGAAACCAAGACCAGACAGCTCATTGAGACCAAGCGCAAGCGGCTTCAGGTCTTGAAGCTTTGGCTTGAACACCCCAATCGCGTGCTTACCACCCTTCTGATTGCCAACAATGCGGCAGGGGCGTTAAGCGCTTCGCTTGCTACGGTAATTGTTGAGGAATTTTTCGGTAATTACGTGATTGGCATTGCGGCCGGTATCACCACTTTGGTGATGCTGATTTTTGGAGAAGTGACGCCTAAAACTTTTGCCCGGCACAATGCCGAGTTCTTGGCGCCTATTTTGTTGAATCTTTTAAGACCTTTATATTGGCTGTTTTATCCGCTGGTTTTTATTTTGAGCTGGATTGCGGCCATTGCTGTTCGCATTTTAGGCGGGAAGACGACTTCGGATGGGCCTCTGGCTACTGAAGAAGACATCGATTACATGATTCGCTTAGGAAACGAAGAAGGGGTGCTGGCCAGCGAAGAAGGAGCCATGCTGCAAAGCGTGATTGAGTTTAGAGATACACTGGTCAAGGGCGCCACAGTGCCTAGGACTCAGATTTGTAGTTTTGACACTTCGGAAAGCTTAGATGAAATTCGAAGACAGGTATTGGAGCACGGACATTCCCGGTATCCGGTTTATGAAGATAACATTGATAATATTATTGGTATTTTTCATTCTAAAGATTTGCTGACACCAGGGCTTAAGGACTGGAAAAAGATGATTAGACCGGCATTATTTGTGCCGGAGATGATGCGACTTTGGGAAGTCTTAAAAGAGTTTCGCAGGGGCAAGACGCATCTTGCCATTGTGGTGGATGAGTACGGCGGGACTGCTGGGATTATCTCCCTAGAAGATGTTTTAGAAGAAATCGTGGGTGAAATTCGCGATGAATATGATGATGAAGAAGAGCATTTGTTTACTCAGTTGCCCACCGGTGAGTTTGAAGCCAGCGGCTTAGCCAGCATTTATGAACTGGGAGAAGCTCTGAGACTGACTTTGGATGATGATGAAGACTACGAAACTTTGGCTGGCTTCTTGATCGCTATCTATGGGAAAATGCCCATGCCAGGGACCGAAATCGAGTTTCAAGAATGGCGGTTCATTGTTGAACAAACGGATGGCAAGAAGATCGAGCGTGTAAAAATATGCCCCATTTTGACCGAATCTTAGATCACGTTGAAAGTCCAAAATGGCGAAGAAGACTTTATAGCGTCAAAAGGGTGCTTCAAAGGCTGCGCCCCTTTGGGGGCATGTCTGAAGGCAATTATATTGAGGTATTTAAAGAACAGCATGTGATTTTAGCTCAGATGCTGTCTGCCATTGAACAGGCTCAAAAAAGAGTCTGGCTTGAAACTTATATTTATGAAGGCGATGCGGTCGGAACCAAAATAAGAGATGCGTTGATCGATGCTCGGACGCGTGGGTGTGAAGTTATTTTACTTTACGACCATTTTGGCTCGTCCAGATTACCCAGAGGCTTTATGACGCCTTTGTTAAAAGCTGGCGCTGAAGTGGTCAACTTTAACCCGATTTGGGCATGGCGACGAAAAGGGCCTTTGCTCTTTCGAAACCACCGGAAAGTATTAATCATTGATGAAGACTTAAGCTTCTGCGGCAGCATGAATATTTCCTTAAACCCGGGCATGTCTTTTAGAGACACGGTAATGAAAATCAAAGGTCCGGCCACCCAAGAGCTGGGTAGGTTGTTTTTGGAAGCATTGCAGGAAACAACGGGCGAAGAAAAAAGCGATTCGTACGTGCCTGCCCAATATCCGGGCGGGGTATTTGCCCAAGTATTGGCATCGAATCAACGGCGTAAGATTGTCTCCATCCAAAGATCTATGGAGCTCAGTTTAAACCGAGCTACGACGTATTGTTACTTCACCACGCCCTATTTTTTGCCGCATGCTGGGCTTCGTAAGGCAATGATTGAAGCTGCTGAACGCGGCGTTGATGTTCGCGTATTAACAGCTGGGTTGTCGGATGTTCCGCTCATGCGGCTGGCAGCGCAGTACGTCTATAGCTTGTTCTTGCGGGCCGGAATTCGAATTTACGAACTGGACGGGCAGACTTTGCATGCAAAGACGGCCGTTATCGACGGCATCTATGCCTGGGTCGGATCCTATAATTTAGACCATTGGTCAGCCAGACGTAATTTGGAAGTGAACGTTGGCGTGATTGACCCCTACTTAGCGGACGAATTAGAGGCTCATTTTGATGCAGATCTGGAGAGTTCCAGGGAGATTTCCTGGGCTGTTTGGCGTAAACGGTCTTGGTTTCGACGAATCGTTAATTTTATGGCTTACCAGGTCATGCGCCTTTAAGAGGGTACTTTTGCCGCGTTAATCTGAAATTTTAGTCGTTCAATTTCGCTAACACTCGGATGCGCAGCCTTTTCTAACTCAATTTTCAATACGTAAAAATTGTTAGCGGGATAGCGCAGCAGGTCGTTAATTATTTTAGGAAGTGAGCCGATCAAGTATTTGAGATTGCTGTGGCTCTGAATTGGGCCTGACAAATAGTCGTTAGTGGTTTCCACTTTGGTGACATAAATGTTGACGCTATTAAAGCGGTCATTATGCTCGAAAAGACCCAATTTTTGGAGATCTTCTCGAAAGTACATTCGGGCTGACTGCGTGTGAGTTCCGGTGCCCAAACGGTTTCGATTGGTTAACTCGTACGAGCCATAATGTTGCACCCAGTCATTGTCGGTGTAAAACTGAAATAGGTAGTTGACGTTATCGGTAATAAAATCCTTTCGAATCGGTGTTGCCAAGGTGACGATTAAGTACGGGGTTCGGTACTCTCTAATTGTTTTGGCAAAGTGCAATATGACATTACCGCCATGCGAATGGCCAATATAGCAGTCTGCGTACTCGTTCGGAGGGAAGTAAGTTCTGACGAGATTAGCCAGCTCTTCTCCTGCAACAATGCGAGCGGCGTTGTCATTTACCCCGCTCCAGCCGAAAGAGTACAGTTCGACTGGCGCGTTCTGATCGTTGGCCATTAATTGGGCCATGTATTTCGTTTGCCTAAAAAGTAGATTTTCATCGGATCTATATTCCTGTGAACCTGCTGCGTAGGTGCCGTGAATATTGAAGACAACCATTTTTTTGTTAACTGTTTGTGTCCAAGGCCATGTAAAGAGCGAAGCAGCGCCGGTAGGATAGAACTCTAAGGCTCTGTCTATTTTAGTATGGGTATTGCCAACTTCTTTAAGCTCCGCGTTTAGATCCTCGAGTCCTCGAACTGACATGCTGACATAGTGCATGCCCAGCACTCGGTCATTGTCTCTAATATCGGCCCCGGTATCACCAAACCACGGCATGGGTTTATACAGTGCTTTGACCGGGAGGCGATTTTCGATCTCCGTTAAAATGGTTTTAAATTTAGCCAGTACCATGCCAAACCTTTGGATAAATTCTTGCTGTTTCGCGGCATCTTTTAGTGGATCAATTTTATAATATGAATACAGGGACGATAAAGAAACATAGGCTCTTCTAATCAGGTGAAATAGTTGTGGATCTTTCGAAACCGACTCCCAGTAGCCTTGTTGAATAGACGCGGCCAAACTATCTAGTGGCTCAATCATGTCTAACCGGTTCTTGCCAAAAAAGAAGTTGGTTACTTTAGTGACCCAGCCACCATTAAATACGCTCCATGCGTTAGTCTGCGGATCAAAATCAAGTCGGTCTAAACCTTGCCTAGAAGCGATGGTCGTGAGCGCAGTTATGTCCTGCGCGCTTAAAGCTCGGGCGATATGCGCGCTGCTCCACAAACTTTTCCCTGCAGCGATCCAAATGCTGCCCGTGGTTTGATGAAAAAATAAGTCGCTTGTGTTTTGGATTTCGTTCTTGATCGTGATCCGGCTATCCATTAGCCCCATTTGAAGTAAAGCCTGGCTGGTGCCAACCCAAAGGTTATGCTCGTCCGCAACCAATGCAGTAATAGGTGCTTTCTGAGGCAAAGGCAAAAGAGCGCTCGGGATACGCGAAATGGTGTTGTAATAGGACAGGCCCGCATCAGAGCCAATCCATAAGCGGTTTAATCTGTCTAATACCAAAGCTTTCACCGCGCCAGTAACGTTCAAATGGCTAATCTGTCTGCCTTGACGCGTAAATTGATAGATCCCTTGGCTTTGAGTGCCAATAAAACAAATTTGGTCCGTACAAGCACAGCTGGTTGCTGCAATATTGGGCAGCCAATTGGCTGAACTTCTTTCATCAAAACTCAAATCAACCGCGCCACCGACACCTCCTCGGTCTGGCTGTATGGTGATGAGCATGCTGTCTTTATCAGGGCAAAGGTCCGAAATGTAATTGCCAGGCAATTTGGTGTTCGCGGTGGACAGCCTTTCTGTAAACCACTTATTGGAAGGGCTCAGTCGCTCGATGCCTTGCCCGTAATAGCCGGCTTTACCGATCCAGATCGTTCCATCGGCCGTTTGCGTCAGAGCTGTGATTTTATCCAGGGCCCTATCGCCTCCCGCTTTATGATAGACGGTCCAATGGGCGCCTTGCAGGTGATGTAAACCTTTTGTGGTCCCCACATAGAGTTCGTTATTTTGGCTTAGGAGGATTTTTGAAATACTGTTTGGGAATACGTATTGTTTTACAATTTCGTCCGCATGCAATAAGTTGCAAAGCAATAATGATAAAACAAACTTCATGCTATTAATATAGATTTTTAGGTGTGTTATAGTCAACTAATGGATAGCCTTAGAAGGTTCGTAGGTTTGGCTAAAGTGCCTGAGACCAGGGCCACTGAAACTTCTGGTCAAGCCCCAACGGTGGATGCTTTCGAGGCTCCTAAACTCACTTTAAAAGAAAATTTGCTGCTAGAGCACAGCAAATTAAAGGTTGCTTTTGACACTGAACATGGCCCTAAGTTGGCGGAATTCCACTCCCAACTAGCTCAGGCACAAGCGGATTTGGCTCGCTTTGATCAAGTTAAAAATATGGATCTAGATGAGTGGAGCAGCAATCTCGATTTCGTCAAAAGTAAGCTTGAACATCCTGAGTCGCTAATGCATGAAGATTTGCAAAAGTACCAAGGTTGGTTGAAGGCACTGGAAGCAAAACCCCTTGCTGGTACGCCAGAACAGCTCGTTCAGGTTATGCTCCTGCTGATGACTTTAGAGGCACTGGTGCACCCAGATGCTCCCGTTATGGAGCGCCCCTCTGTGCCTTCCGGCAATGAGCCCGATTACGAAACAGAGATTCGTACCCGGTTGGACGCTGCCCAACGCGGTTTAGATGCCAGCGGTAAAAATACTCAGGTCCAACTTTTACAAATACAGGAGATTAAAAAGCGTCTAAGTCTTATTCGGGCCGAGGAAGAGCACCGTGATATTGTGATTGATACAGCTCAAAGATCAAAAGCGACGTTTGGATTCCAAGAACGAAGCAGAAGACTGACCGAAACTATCACAGCGATGCGAGCAAATTCGGTTCCGCCATTAACGCCGGTTAACGAAAATAATAGAAAAGAGCTGGAGGTCCGATTTAGATTGCAGCTGCATGAGCTAGAGAAATGGGATCTGGATATGAAGATTGCTAGCCGGGGCGGGGACCCATATGAATCTAAAACTTCGCTACCAAATATACCGGAAATGGTTCGGCAATTCCAACTTGCTCGTCTTGGTGTCGCTAATATTAGCGATGCCTACAAAGCACTATTTAAAACGACAGCAGATATGAACTTGGCAGAGTTAGGGAAGTCTGTGTCTGTCGAAAGGCTAAAAGAACTATTGGCCAGCGCGAGAGACCTTGCGAGGGACTATCCCCTGGAAGCAGCCGATTTGGGGGCTAATTTGGCGCACGCTTACAGCATATTGAATTTGAATGGTAGCGTGACGGCTGAGTTGCAGGTGGTATTGCAGAGGCGCACAGCCGAAAATCAGGTTATAGACGCCGTTTTAGGTCAGCAGCAAGCGTTGTATAGCGCCGGCGAGCTGAAAAAAATGACACTTGAACAATTGGCGCTGATCGATTTTTGTAGTCGAGCACCGTATATCGCGGGTGTTTTAATGCAGGATCATATGACCGGCGCAAAAGCAGCGCAGGCAGCTGCTGCTTGGATCCCTGGACTCGGTGCTTGGACTCCGGTCAGGATGGCTGCGGGAGCAGCGGGTGCCATCGCGGAAGTGAAGGCTCAAAAAGAAGCGGCTCGGTTAATTTCACGGCGGTATGAAGTTACTGCGAATACTATTTTACGAGGCATACAAGGCTACCAAAATGGTGGGTATGCAGGCGCTCTGCGTGACGCTGCTTCCTATGCGACCACCAGGCAAATGTTGCAAACATCAGGCGAGATTTTTAGAACAGCGGTGGAGGGCAGAAGTATCGATACGCTGTTACAGGGGTGGCGCCAAGCGCCGGGGACTGAGGCCGCCAAGGCAACGGTTGCGTGGGGGGCTGGTCTCGCGGCTGGTGCTTCCGCGTTTGGTTCGGCGGTGGCTGCAGCAGGAGGTACGGTTTCTGTTGGAGCCATCTTGTGGCCTGCCGCTGTGGTAGCGGGTGTGGGCATTAGCGCTCGTTACGCGACCAGTGCGGTGCATGATCGTTTCAAATCAGCTGAAACTAAACTATCAGAGAAACAGCAACAGACTGCAGGCCGGCTTAAAAATGCGTATGCAAGATTAATGGCTGAAAGACCTCTTCTGCCTGCTTTAACAGATGCCGATTTTTCTCGGGCTTCGTTGGAGCTCAAGCCAGACGAATCAATTATCGCTCGTGCAACTCAAAAGCTCAATGAACAACAGACGGCGACCATAGCAGACGTTGATCCAAACGTTGCCTTAGCAGTGATTGACCGACTCGCTCTTGAGCCAACTTCGAGGTAAGCTATTTCATGCAAGTTTGGGCAATGATATTAGTTGGGGTCTTAGCTGGTGCAAGCGCCGGCGTTTTTGGGATTGGGGGCGGTGTGGTCATTGTCCCCATGTTGGTTTTTCTCTTCAAATACCCACAGAGTGTTGCCAATGGGACTTCTTTGGTCGCTTTGTTATTGCCTGTGGGCATTTTAGGCGTGCTCGAATATCACCGTGCTGGCAAGATTTCGATGACCAACATACGCTTTGGGCTGCTGATCGCCGTGGGCATGTTTGTCGGTGCTTATTTTGGCGCCAAGCTGGCGGTTCATTTACCAGATCGAATCTTATCCAAATGCTTTGCGGCATTTTTGTTTTTAGTTTCGGTGAAAATGTTTTTCTCTAAATGATTAGTCAAAATCGAGAGAAAAGCGCTTGCCTAGGCTAACCATGAAGCCGAAGTTAAAAGTGAAGTTATCGGCGGTTGCGAACAGAGCTTTGGGCGGGTTTGGGAAAGGCGAGGCTTGCTCGAACGCCATGACGGCACCTTGATCGAGATAAAACGCGGTGCTTTTAGTTTTGATGGAGGTGTTAACCACGTTGCCTTGGGCATCGATGGTGACTTCCAAAACGGTGAGTTGATCTCTGGTCATGAGGGCGCCCATGGGGTCATAGCGTTTGATTTGCGTGTCCAACAGCGGCCTCCACGTACGAGACACACTTTCTTTGATTCGATTGAAATAGGTGGCGTGTTTCCATTCGAAAGTGTTGAGCCTGGTCTCGGCGCTGGTTTCTATGTCTTTATTGAGATTGTCGTTGAAGGCTGTGGCCGCGCGTGGCTCGGCTGCTTGGAAGTCTTGCCATTTGGGCATTAGGTTAGGAACTGCGGGGCCTTTGCCTCGTTTAACTTGGGTTTGTTGACCCTGACTTTTGGCGCGAGCTTGCTTAGCGGCGCTTGCTTTTTTGGGCTCGGCGTCTTTGTTGGCCGCTTGAGTTTGTTTATCTGTCTGACTATTGAACTCGCTCATGTATTCAGCATGTCTAGGCTTACGATCTTCTTTAGGGGGTTCGATTTTGACGAGCTGGCGTTTGGGTGTTTCGGGTTCTTTGGATTTTAAGTGAACCTTAATGGGCTTAGATTGCGGAGGGGCTTCCGCCAGCATCTCAGCTTTGGGCAGAAAACGCAGACCAATTAATAACATCCCATGGAGCAACAGGGCAATAATTGCCGCTGTCACTAGCTGGGCTGTTTTGGTTCGCATGAATTACTATAGTATCATGCCGCTAATTTAGGACAACTCGAGCTTGTTCAAGTTTCTGAGCGCCTAACATTCCGCAAGCGGCATCAATGTCATCGCCTCTGGTGCCTCGAACGAATACGGCGAAATGTTTTTGTAGCAAGATGTTTTGGAAAGCTTTGGTTCGCTCAAGCGCTGGCTTTTGATAGGGCGCCAGCGGGTGCGGATTGAACGGGATCAAATTCACTTTACATTTGATGCCATAGAGCCAGTCGGCCAAGCGGTGCGCGTCTTCATCGGTGTCATTGATGTCTTTGAGCAACACGTATTCGAAGGTAATGCGGCGGCGAGTTTGTAAGGGGAACTCGCGGCATACTTCGACCAGTTCTTCTAGGTTCCATTTTTTATTCACCGGCATGATGTCATCGCGGACAGCATTGGTGGTGGCATTGAAGCTGATGGCAATATGGACGTTGGTGTCTTCACCCAGACGCTTGATGTTTTTGACGATGCCTGAAGTGGATACGGTGATGCGGCGACCGGAGTAATTCTGGCCTTCTTGAGCGCAAAGCAGGCGGATCGATTGCAAAACGTTATCGTAGTTGTGCAGCGGCTCGCCCATGCCCATGTACACCAGGTTATGGATCACGCGGGCGTCTTCGGAAGGCTCTAAATCGGGTACCGCTGCATTTTTCCAGCCGATCGATTTAAGATCGCGATTGACTGCGTAGACTTGGCCAATAATTTCAGCGGCAGATAGATTTCGGGTAAGCTTTAGCGCGGCAGTGGCGCAGAACTTACAGCCCATCGCGCAGCCGACTTGGCTGGAAATACAAAGGGTATTACGGCCATCGGTCGCGGCGTTTGGGATAAACACGCTTTCGATCAGATTGCCATCATGGGTGCGAATTTGGTATTTCCGGGTGCCATCTGAACTTTGTTGAATTTTTCGGATTTCCAAAGCAGGGATGGTGCAGGTAGCTGCGAGCGAGTCACGTAACTCTTTGGAAAAGCAAGTGATTTCCTGAATATCGGTCGTCCATTGCTGGTGCAAGGCTTCGAATAACTGTTTGGCTCGGTAGGGCTTTTGGCCCTTTTCAAGCATCAGTACTTTAAGTTGTTCGAGCGAGAGGCTCAGTAAATCCTGCTGTACTTGCATGGAAAAAGTATAGAAAAATACCCCGATTTGTCAATCGGGGCTATGTCGGCTCTGGATCCCGGGTCAAGCCCGGGATGACAAACGGGCCACTCTGTCACCCCGGGCTTGACCCGGGGTCCAGCGCGCTAGATATTCGTCTGAATCGACGCGCCTTTCTTTAAGTACGCTACATATTCTTCAAAAAACTGCGCCCTATCAGCTTCCGCTGCAACGCCTTCAACCAAATTACCCATCTGCTCCGCCAACAAGTCTTTTCTCAGCTGGCTTTCAAATTGGCTTTCGCTCATATGATAGCTCGAATAAATAGCTTGCTGATAAGTCTTACGGTCCAGGCCTTTGTCAGCCCCAAAGATGTTGGTTTTGATGTAGGCGGCCAATTCCCTATCTGAAATGGAGAAGTCTTGCTTTTGAGCCAGTTGGGCTAGCAGCGATTTGGCCACCAAGCGGTCCATAACGGTCTTTTTCAGCATTTCTTGAACCGGGCCTTCTGGGTTAAAATCGGCTTGCTCAGTTTGAATCATCCGAATTTGCTGGCTATAGGCCATTTGGAATTCGGGAAAGGTGATGGCTACGCCATTTACTTCCGCAGCATAGGGGCTATTGCCGCCCAGTTGGCCCACCCAGGGTCCGAAATTGATGGCGAATACGAAGATAATCACTGCAAATAGCAGCACGACTAACCACGAATTCGAATTTTTGCGCATTAGGTCCAGCATTTTTTCTTCCTTTTTAGGTTCAAAACTCCTTGTAACTGCGCTACAGGAACCTTTCAAGGAAATTATATATGGCTCGTTTTTTTCCAAACTGGTTCTCCAGTGATATTGCGATCGACTTAGGCACTTCCAATACGCTTTTGTTCCTGCAAGGCCGCGGCATTGTGATTAATGAACCGAGCGTCGTTGCAGTGGATAGACGGCTGGTGGGTAAAAACCGAGTCGTTGCTGTGGGCCGTGAAGCCAAAGACATGTTGGGGCGAACGCCCGGCATGATCACAGCGATCAGACCAATCCAAAAGGGTGTTATCTCCGATTTTGACGCGACGGCTGAAATGCTTAGGACATTTTTAGAACGTGTTTTGGGTCGCATGGCATTTTTGAAGCCCCGTGTGGTGATTGCAGTTCCAGTCGGCATTACCGAAGTGGAGAAAAGAGCTGTTAAAGAATCAGCCGAATCAGCCAATGCTGGTGAAGTGTTTTTGATCGAAGAGCCGATGGCTGCTGCCATTGGAGCAGGGATGCCGATCACGGAGCCCTCCGGCAACATGATTGTGGACATCGGTGGCGGCACCACTGAAGTGGCTGTGATATCATTGGGCGGTATCGTTTACAGCCATTCCATTCGGATTGGCGGCGATAACTTGGATGACGCCATCGCGGCATCTATTAAGAAGCATTATTCGCTTTTGATTGGCGAGAGAACCGCTGAGCAAATTAAAATCCGCTTGGGTTCTGCGTTCCCTGATGATGATATGGGAACCATGGAAGTTAAAGGCCGCGATATTATCGCAGGCGTTCCTCGGACGATTCAAGTTGGATGCGCAGAAATTAGAGAAGCTATGGCCGAGCCAATTGGCGCCATTGCTGAGGCAGTGCGTCTCAGTTTAGAAAGGACACCGCCTGAGCTTGCATCCGATATTGTGGATCGAGGTATTATCCTTTCTGGTGGTGGGGCTTTGTTGCGTAATTTAGATGTATTGTTGCAGCGTGAAACTGGTGTTCCGGTGATGCTGTCGTCGGATCCTTTGTGCGGCACCGTGCTTGGCGCTGGCAAAGTTTTGGAAGAACTGGATCGTTTAAAGCAGGTATTAACTGTTTAGGTTGTTGGTGTGTGGAGATTTTTATCTAGATTTAAGACTTTAGCCGGCGTGGTCATTTTGGCACTGCTGCCTTTTGTCTTTTTAAAAGCACAAAAAAAGGTTCCAGCCCTGTCTGAAGCAGTGGCGGGGACCTTTTTGGATTTATCCAGCTACTTCCAAAAAGCGGTGTTGTGGGCATTCGGAGGTATTTCCGATGCGCTTGAAACCAGATCGGTTGAGCGTGAATTTCAAGATGAGATTTTTGCCTTACGATCCAAAAAGGGCCAGATTAGATCTTTGGAGATTTTGCTTTCTGAAAGCGAAAGAGAAATAGCTCGCCTCAAAGATTTGCTTCATTTTTCAGCGACCCTGCAAACACCTCGTGCCTTAGGGGCGAGTGTGATTGGACAAGTGGGCACGCCTTTAATGAAAGTTCTGCAGGTGGACCAAGGCAGTAAAGCAGGGGTAAAAAAAGGCGATGCGGTTGTAACCGAGGCGGGCGCTGTGGGCCAAGTTATTCTGACGGGCAAGCTCACCAGCGAGATTTTGCTGCTGTCTGATGCTTCCAGTGCGGTGGATATCATTGTCGGTCGCTCTCGTGCGAAGGGCATTATGCGCGGCTTGCGCGTTACCAATTTTGATCGGCTGGGTGATGTTCGCGTAGGGGATGTGGTCGTAACTTCGGGCCTTGGGGCCAGGTTTCCGGAAGGGATGCCCGTTGGCCAGATCACTCGCGTCCAAAACCACCGTCAGGGGTTATATACCGAAGCTGAAATTCGGCCGTTTGTTGATTACAACCGGCTCGAACAAGTTTTGTTGTTGACCAGAAGCGTGAAAACTGGCGCGTGGCATCGTCGGGAAATGACGTCGGAATTGCTCAGGATGAGTGTGAGACCATGATCGCATTTTTTATGATCATTGTTTTGGCCCTGGTCTATCAAGCTTTTTTGAATGCGACTTCGTTTTTGTTTCACGCCAAAAATTCTTTTTTTTTGAGTGCGCCGTTGGTGTTGGCGGTGGCTGTGTTTTGCTTGCCGATCAGGATGGGGCTTGCAGTGTTGATGTGCGCGGGCATCTTAATTGACTCTTTGACCGGGGGCATTATTGGCCCAAACTTGGTGCTCTTGGTGTTTTTGGGGCTGCTCGGTTACTTCGTGACCTCATGGCTAGGCAAGCCGCATTGGCCGATGGTGTTTTCTTTTCTTTTCGGTGCGTCATTTTTGTATCGTTTAGTGCTTTCGCAACTGTCTAATTATGGTAGTTTAAATCTGATTTTGGGCCCGTTTGCGGACATGTTCATTGGAATGATCTTTTTTTACTGCATGCCCAGGCGGATTATCAAGATTGATTAATTATGTATTTTTCCGAGAAAAAATTTACTTTTCTGAGCTTTATCCCGCTGGTAATCGTTTGCATTTTGGCAACTCGTCTGTTTTATTTGCAGATTGTCCGCGGCGATTATTATTTAAGTCGCAGTGAAAGTAACTTTATTCAAGAAAGGCCGGTCAGTCACTCTCGGGGGCTTATCTTAGATCAATCCGGCGTGCCGCTGGTTGATAACAGGCCTTCTCACGATCTCTATATTACTTTCTCGTTGTTTCCCCATGCCTCGGGCACGCTGAAGCGCATTGGTTCTGTGGTCGGCATGAAGAAGGCCGATTTTTTGGAAGCTGAAGCTAAGATTGTGGCAGCCAAAGACGAATTTGTACTTTGGAAAGTGGCCGGCTCTAAATGCCAAAAGCTAGATCATTGGCTTTCGACCCAACGGATCCCCGGCGTATTCATGCAAAATTGCGAAGTGCATGTGGATCCACATCTGTTTCCTTGCAGAGAAACCGCGATTGCAGAGCTCAGCGAAATCTTAAATCTGCCTAAAGAAGAAATGCAGGCCTACTGGGCGCTCAGCGAAAAGAAGGCGCAGGGGCTTGGTCAATATAAGCCGATTTTGCTCATTGGCGATTTGGATTACGACTCATACGCAAAGCTTGAGGCGGCGATTTCTTTAGGCATTCTGCCTGGTCTCGTGTTGTTTGATTCTATTAAACGTCGATATATCCATGGCTCGTTGGCGGCTCATGCGCTTGGATATTTAAACGAGCTATCTGCGCCCGAGCTGATTAAAAAGCCTAATTATCGCTCCGGGCAACGCATCGGCAGACGTGGCATCGAATTGATGTACGAGTCTGTTCTGCGAGGTGAAGACGGTTATGAAAGAACCGTGGTCGATGCCAAGGGCAGGCGCTTTTCTGAAGCCATCGAGAGAGATTGGTTAGGGGAAGACCGCGTTGAGCCGTCTATCCCCGGCAATAATCTCGTTCTATCGATAGATATGGAACTTCAGCAAGCTGCCGAAAGAATGTTTGCGGGCAAGGCTGGCTCGGTGGTGGCATTGGAAGTGGGCACGGGATTTGTGCTCGCGATGGCAAGTTTTCCTGCCTATAACCCAAACGATATTATCGCTCGCAGCAATCGCAAGATTTTTCAGACGCTGACCAAAGATCCGCTCAAACCTTGGCTGAATAAGGCCATCCAAGAGCACTATGCACCGGGCAGTACTTTTAAGGCTGTCACTGCAGTTGCTGGCTTTGAACACAAACTGTTAAGGCCGACCGACCATAAAAATTGCCGGGGTACTTTCTACTTGGGTAAAAGCAGTTGGCGATGTTTTAGACGAGAAGGCCATGGAAGCCTCGATGTTATCGATGCACTACGGACTTCTTGTGACGTATTTTTCTATACCCTTGGGTATGAACTTGGCCCCGACAGGTTAGGTCAAACCGCCAAACTGCTGGGTTTTGGCCGCAAGACAGGTGTGGAGCTCGATATGGAAATCCCGGGCATCATGCCGGATCGGCCATACTATATGAAGCGCCTGGGCTATTATGCGCCCGGCTTAGTGGTAAATAGCGCGATTGGCCAAGGCGATGTGACCGTGACGCCGCTTCAATTGGCAGTTGCTTATGACGCCATTTTAAATGGTGGCATGATTTATAAACCTCAGCTGGTCCGTGAAATTCGTGGCGTGGATAACAATCTCATTGAAATGAAAAAGCCAGTGTTGGTTGACCATTTGAAAGAAAGCCAAGCAAGCTTGGAATTGGTCAAAGAAGGCTTGTCTCACGTCATGGATCCAGGTGGAACCGCCTCTGGGCTATTATGGCGCGGCGATTTGCCTGAGCTTTCCAAATGGCTGCGTGAATCCGGCATTAAAATCGGCGGCAAGACCGGTACAGCGCAGGTCGTGCGGTTGTCCAAAGCGATTAAGCATATAGACCCACGTCTTGTGGACTACCTGCAACGTGACCATGCGTGGTTTGTTGGGTTTGCACCGGTGGACAAGCCTGAAATCGTGGTGGTGGCCATGACCGAGCATGGCGGTTTTGGTGGCACGACCTCGGCACCCGTGGTGGCTGAGATGGTGAAAACTTGGTACGAAAAAGTTCGGGGCAAAGGGCGTTATGCGCAGCAAAAATAGTTCATTTAAAGTTCGATTCCCGGTTGCATTGGCTTTTTATGCGCTTGCTTTGATTCTCGTCGGTATCGTTAATATTGCTTCGGCAGCGAAGGTAACGCAGCCTAACCTGTATTTATTGCAGCTCTTATGGTTTGGCATTGCTGTGCTGGTTGCGGGTGTTATCTGCTTGTTTCAGACACGCACTTTAGGTTTAATCGCTTACCCATTTTATGTTGGCGTGATGGGGCTTTTAACGGGTGTGTTAATTTTTGGCGTGGTTGCAAAAGGCGGGCAGCGCTGGATTGATATTGGTTTTATGAGACTGCAGCCATCTGAACTGGCGAAGATTTCGGCGGTTTTGGCCACGGCTCAATTTTGTACCAATTATGAAGTCTATGGTGGGTATCGGCTGCGGGATTTGCTGAGGCCATTTAATATTTCTCGGCCCATTGGGCTGATATTTGCTTGTGCGTTTGTGATTAGGAAGTTTCCTGAATATTGGTGGGCAGCTCTGCTTGGCATCCTAGTTGCCATTGTTTGGAGCGTCTTTTCAATGATGCAAATGAGGCGTGAAGGGTTTCACTTTTATCAGCTTGTCTCCTTGGGCGATTTGGTGATTGTACCTTTTGTATTGATTGCCGCGGAGCCGGACTTGGCTACCGGTTTGATTGTGTTAGCCATTTCTGCCTCTATGATTTTGTTTTGTGGGGTGAGAACAGGCTCTTTAATTATCGCCGGCATGTTTGCCGTTGGCGTGGCCATCGTGGGTTGGAATTTCGTGCTCAAAGACTATCAAAAGCACCGCGTTCATACGTTTATGGACCCTGATGCGGATGTTCGAGGCAAGGGTTACCAAGCCATGCAATCTATTATCGCTGTGGGTTCTGGGCAGTTCGTGGGCAAAGGCTTTAACGAAGGAACGCAGACTCAGCTTTCGTTCTTGCCTGAAAATCATACCGATTTTGTGTTTTCGGTGCTTGCAGAAGAGTGGGGCTTTATCGGGGCGATTTTCGTGCTGGCCCTGTTCTTTGGGCTGGTTTTGTCTATGGTGCAGATTGCCGCCAGGGCACATGATCGCTTTGCGAGTCTGCTAGCCGTAGGCGCGGCTTCGTTGGTCTTTTGGCACATGGTTGTGAATATTGGCATGGTACTAGGCCTTCTGCCTGTGGCGGGGGTGCCGCTGCCCTTTGTCAGTTATGGGGGCGCTTCCATGTTGGTTCAAGTTGCCGCCCTGGGTATTTGTGTGAACGTCTCTATATGGCGGAAAGTAAGATAAATTATGACTTTTAGACGTACCAAAATGCTTTTCACGCTCGGGCCAGCAAGCTCCACCGAAGAAGCCATTGAAGCTTTGATTTTAGCCGGCATGAACGTGGCTCGTATTAATTTTTCCCATGGTGAGCTTAGTTTTCATCGCACGGTGATTAACCGTGTGCGTGCCGTCTCTGCGCGTCTTGGGCGTCCGGTTGGTATTTTGCAAGATTTGCAAGGCCCTAAAATTCGCACCAGAAAAATGCAGGGCGAGGGCGTTATGCTAGTGCCCGGCGAGCAAACGATTATTACCACCGAAGATATCGAAGGCACTAAAGAGCGTTTCGCCACGCAATATTTACAGCTGCCGCAGGATGTGAAGCCCGGTCATATGATTTTGCTAGATGATGGCAAAATCGCCGTGCGCTGTTTGGAAGTTCGCGATGCCACTGAAATCGTATGCGAGGTCGTGTACGGTGGCCTGCTCAAAAGCAACAAAGGCATCAACGTGCCCTCAGGGGGCCTCTCCACCCCCAGTTTAACTGAAAAAGACATTCGCGATTTACATTTTGGCGCACAAGTCGGCGTAGACGCCGTGGCACTGTCTTTTGTGCGCTCAGCCGAAGATGTTCGTTTTTTGAGACGCGAGTTAGCTGCGTCAAAAACCAGGCCACTGGTGTTCGCTAAAATTGAAAAGCCCCAAGCTCTGGAAGATTTGGACGCGATTATCGCTGAATCAGACGGCGTGATGGTGGCTCGAGGCGATTTAGGTGTGGAAATGCCGCTGGAGCAAGTGCCCATCGCCCAAAAGCGCATCGTTGCTAGAGCCATCGAGCAAGGCAAAACCGTCATCGTGGCCACCCAGATGCTTGAGTCTATGATCACGCAAGCAAGGCCCACGCGCGCAGAAGCGAGCGATGTTGCCAATGCCGTTTTGGACGGTGCCGATATGCTGATGCTTTCCGCAGAAACCGCCTCCGGTGATTTCCCCATCGAATCCGCACAAACCATGGATCGCATTATCCGCGAAGTGGAGCGCTCAGATTGGCTGAAATATTGGCGCAATGATGTTAAATTGCTCACCGGCGTGGGCCAACAACATCAAAATATCGCTTCTTTGGCAGGCACCCGCGCAGCTGACGAGCTCCAAGCTAAAGCCATTGCCGTCTACACAACTTCAGGAAGCACCGCGAAGTTGGTGAGCGGCTACAGACCCAAAACGCCGCTCATCGCCTTCGTGCTAGGCGTCCATGAGCAACGCCGCCTCTGCTTTTGCTGGGGCGTTGAGAGTGATTTGATTACTGAAGCAGACGATTTCGAAAGCCTGCTCGCTCAAATCAACCTGCAACTGCAAACTAAGTGGCAACTTGAACCCGGCGATACCGCGGTGATGTTAACCAAGGTGCCGTTAAAGCCGGCTCAAAAGACCAATACCATTCATATTCACACCATCACCAGGCCAATCGAATGAAACTCATCGGACTTACAGGCGGCATCGCTTCTGGCAAAAGCACCGTAGCGACATTTTTCGCCGCCAAAGGCATTCCTGTTTTAGACGCCGATCAAATGGCTAAGGCTGTGCTAACACCCGCTATGGTGTCAGACACCTTTGGCACTGAATTCTTGGTAAACGGCGAAATTGATCGGAAAAAGCTCGGCACCTTCGTTTTTGAGCATCCAGCAGAGCGAGAAAAGTTAGAAGCATTGACGCATCCGTTAATTGCAAAACAGTTGCAAGAAGCAATGATGACTTTGGAAAATGCACCTTTGATTATTTACGAGGCGTCGCTAATTTTCGAAAAAGGCCTGCAGGACCGATTCAATGCAACCATTTTGGTCACAACTTCCGATGAAACGCGTTTAAGCAGGCTTATGAAGCGAGATGGCCTAACCAAGGAAGAAGCGCTAGCGCGCATCGGCGCTCAAATGCCAGACGCTGAAAAACGACTTTTAGCCACCTACGTCATTAACAATTACGATGATTTAGAAGATCTGAAGCGCCAAGTTGACAGTTTAGAAATCGGTCGCGCTTAGAACCTTGAAAATCCGCAATAGACCTGCGGAATTTTGCCAATTTCCCGCAACAGACTTGCGGGAATTTGTATTTTGCGTGCAATCGGTCAGTCATCCGATGGTATTTCTCAAATTACTAGGGTTAGTCTGTTGGTGACATAAACGCCGTTTCCCTCTCCCTCGAAAAGTTTGGGAAACGGCCAGCCCGAGAGCTGAAACCAACATAAAGATTTCAGCAGGCGCTTGTCAACGATGATCTCCACTTTAGGAGGTCCGGGAGAGCCATGCCGAGTGAACATGTATTTGCCGCCAACATACCAATGAAAGCAAAATATTTATGGCTGTTGATTGCCAGGGAATGTGACGAAAAAAATCCAACCGTCTACCTCAGCAGCAAACCTCTAGCGGAGAAGATGGGTTGCTCCGCAAGCACGGTTTCCAAATATCTGCGTATTTTAATGACAGCCGGCCTGCTGAAAAAGGCTGCGCCTACTAAATATTCAAATGTAGCACCCTACGAATTATTGCCGGCCTCACTGCCTGAGGCACAATTTGACCCGCAAGGCGAGCAGGAAATACAAGCACAACTTGCCAGCATGTCACCCAAGCAGGTGGCAGAACGATGCTTGAGCCTACTCAAATCGGTAAGCAGCCAAAAAGCTCAGATAGCTTCTTTGGACAAAATGATTCGCTTGCAGGCAGAGCGAGAGCGTGCGCGCAATTTGGGATCCGTAAGCAAGGAGCCCGACGTACCAATCCGCAAACAAAATTGGATGTATAAAGAAGAAGAGCGCTGATGAAAATCGCAACGTTTCCTAGGCCGAACCACCCAGCCCTCCGTTCACCTTCGCTACGGTGAACTTCTGGCCAGGCTGTGGCGGCTGCGGGCTCTGTGAGCCCTCTATAACAGGATCGATTTGGCCTATTGCGCGGGATTGACAAGGTTTTCCGGCCCAGAGGGTCGGACCTACCCAGTAGCCTGGGTCGAAGCGAGCGCAGCGAGCGGAGGCCCAGGATAATTGTGATTTCAAAGAGAGCTCTGAAAGAGCGACATATTCAGGCTGACTCGTGCGGCAGTTGCCCTTTTGATTTTTTATATATTATATAACTGCAATGATGTGGGCATGATAAAGCCTCCAAGTGATTAGTTGTGGCGATTGCCTAATATCACCCGTGCGTCTTCCAGCCTGAGATTGACAATCCTTATTTTTAATATAAAATATGCGAGCCATGTTTAAAGTACTATTAACCACTTTTTTGCTTTCCATTTCGGTTTCAGCTCAAGATCTATTCAAACACGAAAACCTTCAATATAAGGGTTTGACTGACCATGGTCTGAAAGAGCTTAAATCTGTACGTGATGCCCTTCGACAGCGATTTCGCTTATTTGATCAGGAATTTAAGGGACTTAACAACATTCACCACGCAGCTACAGTTGCTCGGATGGCTAAGGCCAATATCTTCCTATATGGCCCGCCGGGTGGTGCCAAGTCCAAGTTTGTTCAATGGATGTTTGATGGCGAAGCAGATCCATCTTTTCAGGTGCAAATGCACCAGATGATGACGGAACAGGTATTAATCGGTGGTCAGAACTTTGAAGCTGCTAAAGAAGGTCGCTATGTGGTCAACACTGAAACAAGTTTGGCTAACTATCGTACTGCTTTATTGGATGAAGTTGAAAAAGGTAACCCAGCAGTATTAGCAACCCTTTTAAGTCTTTTAAACGAGCGCGAAGTCTGGGTTGGGGGTCAAACAATTCCTGCTAAAACAGAGACCGTTTATGCCACCAGTAATGCCAATTTGCCTGAAATCTTTACTCAATTTCAAGAGTCTGGCCAGCGTTCCACAGCACCCGCTTTGCTGAATCGTTTTCAGTTCAAGGGGTTTATCTACAATTGGTTGTCCAATTACGACCAGGCTGAGTTGGATGAAAGAAGAGAAAAAATCGGCTTGTGTTCGGTTCTAGGCACATGCGAAAACACGCCACTTTTATTAAAGCCAGACGTGATTGATTGGGAAAATTTGCGTTCGTTTTCGAAAGTCTTAATGAAAAAGACGACAAGCTTTATGACTTTTTACAATCAAATGGCAAATGATTTGAGGATCGCTACCAATCAAGCTGTTAGAGAGTCTGAAGTTAGGCATCAAAAAGATCGTTATAACGAGCCTTTCGTCTATTTCCCCTCTTGCGATTGGACGGAACGGTTGCGTCAGCAAATCCCAGATGTTGTCCAAATGTCTGCTTTTATTGATTTCCTATTGTCAGACCTTGCGAACGATAAAAACATCGAAAAAATGATCACTAAGCAAATAGAGTTAACCGGGCATTCCCTATGGCGAGCTAGTTTGGTGGTTACCACACCAGGCCCAGGCAAAGCCGCTTTGGTAAAGAAGGACGGAAAGTTGGAAATCGAGTTTGGTACGCAATTAAGTCTCGATTATGCCCGTGATGCTCGTGAAGTTAAAATGCTTGAGAATTTAGTTGCTGAACAAAATCGATTTAGTAGCATTTATGGAAAATATTTGGCGCTTAGTCAGGAAGCCATTAAAGATGCTGCTAAATATCTGCCCCATTCTGATGAATCAAATGCGGATTTTGAACTGATGATCATGAAGAGGTAATTAATGAAAGCGCTTGCTTTGCTATTGCTTAGTGCATGGCCACTTGCGGCCACGCAGTCTCAAAAGTTACCAGCTTTGATCGCGTCCTACGAGCAGGATCTATTTCCTCACGCAGATGCGTTTGCGTTCGTGCACAGTCTGGAGCATGGGCAGCTGATTTTTGACAAGCTGAAAGCTTATAAGCCTTTGGCACTCGTGGCCGATGCGTTTATTGCATTCCAGGCTCAATCCGTCGAACCTGATGAGGCCTTAATTAGCTTTGTTCTCGTAGAAGCCGAAAAGGCGATTACTTCGAGCGGATATAAGCGAATTGAAAAGCAGTCTAACTTACTGGCTTTGCAGTACCTACGGGATTATCTGTCGCGCTTCGAGCCATCACCATCGTTGGCTGACGGCGAAGAAGGTAAGCAAAAGCAACAGGAAGACAACCAAAAGCAAAATAAGCCTCAAAAGCCTCAGCGGCCTAAAATGCCTGATGCGTATAAACCCCATACAAAAAATACGGACAATAAGCAGCCTGGCTCTAAAGAAGACCAAGTAATTTTACTCGAGACTAATTTTGCGACGCCTTATTTTGGCGGACGTATTTATTCGGATGTTTCTAGGACCACTGCAAGTCCATTTCGCAGCAATATGGTACCAGGATCCAGTAAAAGCATTGGTTCCTACCGAAAGACGGGCAAAGAGCTTTTCGTTTATACTTTGGGCGAAGAGGAATTCGCACTCTTTTTGCCTCCCGGATTTGAGCCATTACAACCAGAAGACCCCAGAGCACATCTCACTTTGTCTGCCGATGGTACCTACACATTGAAGGCTCCGTCGGGCATTCTATCTGTGACGGTTCCTCTGGAGCCAGTCCAACCAACGACGCTTAATCCCATTCAGCGAGAAATCTACACCAGACCGGTAGGATTTTCGGCTTCAGAGTGGCCGGCGTTAATTCAGGGGGATTTACTCGACAAGCCGTTTTCCTCTGACTTGATGAAAGCCAAGGCTGTATCCCATCATTTGGCAACAAAATATCTTTACAGCGTTGGTGCACGAGCAGAAACAGATCCAGTGGATGCTTTAAAAGCAGGTGCTTTTCAATGTGACATGGCCGCTTATGCAATGGTTGCCATTCTGAGAGATGTTTATGCGATTCCCTCCCGCGTTGTTTCTGGCTACAGAGGGAAAAAGCATGGAAATGGCGGCAATCAGCGCAGTTATTTGGTGTTACCAGGAGAAGCTCACGCGTGGGTAGAGGCTTATGTTGACGGTAAATGGCAGCCTTTTGATCCGACACCGGTTTTAAAAGATAAAGAAAAAGAAGAAGACGAAAACGAAAACGGCGAAAAAGACGAATATTCTGATCGCAGTCTGGAAGACCAGCCTTTACCACCACCGCCACCGCCAAAGAATGCCAACGCCACGAGTACAAATGCCACAGTTGCAAATGCGACTCAGCCCTCAAAATCTCCTTTAAAGATGGATTCTGAAGAGCTGGCCGGGCTTTTAACCTTGGGCTCTTTGCAGTTAAGCCCTACTGAAGAGCGCAGTTCGCTTCGAGAGAGAGCGATGCGAGTGCTTCTAAGACTGATATTAGATCCACACATGCCTGGAAATCGCATTTTCGAAAAACTTCATCAGGCAAAGGGGCTCTTTCTTTCTGTTGGCGAGCTTAAAGGGCTTGTTGCGGATCTGCTCATGGTATTTGAAAAGCCGCGGCTGGCCGCAAAAGCTTGGCTAGACGATGTGACTGCTTTTTTGGATAAAAGAGATTTGGCGACAACATATACTGAGTTGTTTCATTTGAAGCAGACATTGGCAGGCTACGCAAAACTGCTTGATGGACATGGACCGGTTGGGTATCCTACCGCGCTAATTTTGAAGCTGGATGGAGTCCTTCGGGGGATAGAAGGTCTCGCGCACATTGATTCTCGCGAGATTGCTTTAGTCTCCGATTTTTATGATTCTTTGCCACCTCTCGCACAAACTCTTTTGGCGCATCAGTACAATCTGGTTCGAGTAGGCCCCAACGCTCCAACCAAGACAGTTGCGCAGCGGCTGAAGACAGGTGATTTGAACGACTTAAAGTTGTTAGCACTTTTGTCCAAGCATACCGATTTCATTATGAATTCGACCCCACGACCAGAGTACGAAGAAGTAAGAACCTGGGTACGAGATGCCCGTCGCCCCGTTGGACGTGATTTGGTGGGTGTCCAGCGTTTCTCGGAGCTTAGCCGGGCATCGTTAGGCAACCCTGGAAAAACATTGGAAGAAAACATGGTGTTAGGTACGGCCTATGCTTCGGCACATCGTCTACGAACCAGGATTGCTACAGGTTTTGGAAAGGATGATGCTGAGCGTATTACCATTGTGCTTTACGACACTTCAGGCAGCATGTCTGGAGATCCGGAAAGATTTCAAGCCGGGTTGATTTCTGCTTTTACCGCTACTGCTTTGAGCGATGTGTCCCCAAGTGGCGCTCATAGGCATCGTCTCGTCTTGGTTCCTTTTGATGATAAACCTGGAACACCAGTGCGAGTGACAAATACCCAAGAAGCTTTAGATATCATTCATAAATATACGTTGAAGCTAAAGAATACGGGTGGGGGAACGGATATTCAAGCTGCATTGATTCAAGCGATGGCTCTTATCGCCGATGCCGAACGTCGCTCAGGCGAGCCGTTGGCGGCTGCGAATATTGTTCTCATGACCGACGGACAGTCTCCCTTGGATATTCCTAAGTTGGCAGAAGCCAGAGGCGCTATCGATCGGACAACCCCACTACAAATTATGTTTGCAGCTATCGGAACGACCAATGACGATTTGCGCCAATTTGTTAGCGAATCGGAGAAGATTGGCATTGATAATGGGTTCTATCGAGAGTTTAGTAATGAATTTATGAGTGAACAGCTAAAAAGGGCGGATGCACCTTGGCACCAGGCGTCTGCTCATAAACTCTATACCGACAAGAAACCGGCAGATTTGGATATCGGCACGAGAAAAGACCTGTCGGCGAGTTCTCATTTATTGTCCCAATTTTTAGGCGAGATTCATTTGGCTCAAAGTTCTTACGCTCCTGCTGAGCAACACCTCGCCGCATTGGAAACCCTTCGCTGGGACGAGTCGACGCCTAACAACGGGAAGTTAGCTGAACATATCCAACATTTAAGACGCTTAGGTTATACCGGTGCGCTTAAAAACGCTAAGACTTGGCGACACCAAATTGCCGATGATATTTTTAAAAATTTCGAAAAGCTGACTGGCGTGCCTTTGAACAGACTTTCTCAAACCGAACAATCAGAACTGAAACACTACTTTTGTCACGCTGCAGATATGGGACCTTTGGGTTGTCCATAAAAGCCGGAGCTGAATATATGCACTACTTATTATTATTTTTAGTAATATCGACGACTTCTCTGGCCGAGACTTCTGCCACTGATCGCTATTTGGCCTACACCCGCGAGCTGCATGGTCAAAATCATATTGGTGATGAGCACTTGTTGACGATTATAGCGCATGCTGAATACGGACTTGTAGCGAATCCGATTGTAGAGACCGAAGCTCGTGTCAGCATCGTTCACCAAACTGCCTTTCGGGTATTCGAGCAGTTAATCTTGGAAAAGTTAGATCCAAAACAGATAGGCCACTGGGCAAAGGAACGGTTGAGCGCTGAAGCTAAAGAACGTGAACAAAAACGTAGTAAGAGAGAAGATACGATAATTCCATGGAGTCAAAAGCGGTCTTATCAAAAACTTGCTATAGGGAGGGAACACGCTTGTGCGATCTCCAACAAGAATTTGGTATGTTGGGGGAAGGACAAGCAGGCTTACGAAGGACTTAGCCAAAACATCACACCTATCTCCGTTCATGCGGCCTGGGGAAATACCCTGGTTTTGGGCGATGATTTTAAAATGCATTTGGCCGGTCATTACCCGAAGTCGGTTCCTGATGCGCAAATGCAAGAAGTAGCTCTGGATGGAAGTTATGGTTATTTTATTGGTGCCGATGGGATCTTGGGCCACTTTCCTATATCGGAAGAATGTAAAATGGCGGACAGAGCTGCTCTTGATAAAGGTCTGTTTGTTCAAGCGATTGATTCAGCGGGCTGTAACACATTTTGTTATATTGACGCCGATCAAAATATTAATTGCCCCGGGCTCACAGTCCCTATTGAGTTGCGAGCAGGTGTCCGAGCTGTTAAATCTTTCGACCAAGTGGTTTGTGCGGTGCCGACAGGCGGTACTCTACCGATTTGTTTTGACTGGAACGGAAAAATAGAGGTTCCACAAGAGTTAGGAAGTATTGAATCTCTCGCGCTCTTTGCGCATTGGCATCTGGGAACATGTATTTGTGGAATCGATGCTAACGGAAAACTGCTTTGCTCAGGCCCTTGCGATGACTTGCTCACAAAAGCGGTCCGGGACCTGGGCCCGGTTAAGAATATTCAATTCTCAGGTTTGGGCGCTTCTGGATGCGTCGTCCTAAAAAACGACGCGAGTATCCGTTGCTGGGGCTGCTACAGCGATGTCCCTCCAGAAACGAAGATGGACGAAAATTTCTAACCTCTTTCTGCAGCCCTTTACTACCAAGGTATTATAAAATGTTTCCAATTATTTTTGCCGTGATTTTTAGTTCTATCTGTATCGCTGAGACATCAGCCACCGACCGCTATTTGGCCTATACAGGTGAGCTGCTTAGCCAAAATCATATCGGCGATGACCATGTACTGGCAATTATCGCGGGCGCTGAAAAAGGCGCGATAGTAAATCCCGTTTCGCCAAAAGATGCTCGTGTCAGCATTATTCATCAAACTGCTCACCAAACTTATGAACATCTTATTTCTCAACCCTTAGACTTACAACGCGTGTCCTCTTGGTCGCGCGATGGTTTGAGCGAGGTAGGACGCGAAAGAGCAGCACGTGAAGTACAAAAAAAGGGTGCGCAATTCCCTTGGGAAAACTTTAAATTTGGTATGCTTTCTGTATCCCAGGATAACGCCTGCGCAATCAATTTAAATGATTTGGCTGTTTGCTGGGGTCGAAATGAAGTTGGCCAAAATAACGTTCCTAATGATTTAGGACCGGTTCAATCAATAGCCGTTGGTGGCTTACATGTTTGCGCCATCAAAGTTGATGGTCGGACTTCGTGTTGGGGCGATAATTCGTATAAACAGCTAAACGTGCCTCAAAATTTAGAGCCTTTTCAGTCCATTGCTGCAGGTCAACTTCATAATTGCGCGATAAAAAAGACAGATAGGCACGTGGCTTGCTGGGGCACCAATATGATGGGGCAACTTAATGTTCCTCGTGATTTAGGTCCTGTCCAAGCGATTGCGGCTGGTGGGTATCATACCTGTGCTATCAAAGTGGGTGGCGGTTTGATTTGTTGGGGTTTCAACCTTCAGAAACAGTTGGAAGTACCCTTAGATTTGGGACCCGTTTGGTCGGTAGCTTTAGGTCTGCGTTATACATGCGCTATTAAAGCCGATCGTTCTGTCGTGTGTTGGGGCCAAAAAGGTGGGCAAATTGAAATTCCATCGAACTTAGGGCCGGTATCGTCACTTGCTTTGGGTCACAATCATACATGTGCTATTAGACCTGATGGGAACGTCTTTTGCTGGGGTGACAATAGCCACGATAAAGCGACGGTGCCTGACGACTTAGGACCGGTTAAAGCAATTATGTTAGGGGATAGCCAAACTTGCGTTATCAAATCGAATGACCAGGTTTTCTGTTGGGGCGGCGACCAACATAACCAGTGCAAGGTACCCGCAGATCTAACTTTAAAAATGTCTTTTGAGGCACTGTAAGGAGTATAAATGTATCAAATTATCGCTGCCTTGGTTTTTAGTTCTATCTGTCTTGCTGACATATCGGCCACTGACCGTTATTTGGCTTACACTGGTGAATTGCTGGGTCAAAATCATATTGGTGACGACCATTTGTTGGCAATCATCGAGGGTGCTGAAAAAGGACAAGTGACGAATCCAATTCGAGAGCGAGAAGCTCGAGTAAGTATCGCTCATCAAATCGCTTATCTGACGTACGAGCAGCTTATCGCCGAGGAGTTGGATTTTCGACTCATAATTTCTTGGGCTGAAAGACGCTTGAGTGCAGAAAAAAGAAAGCGGATTGAACAGGAAATTGAATCTAGAAAAACATATTTTATCGCATGGAAGTTAGGTTCTAGTCCTTTGGCCGTAGGACCTGGACACACTTGTGTGCTTAAAATGGATGGTACGCCCGCTTGTTGGGGGAGAATAGATAAAACAAACGCTATTCCTTCTGGCCTTGGACCAGTGAGCTCGATTTCGACAAACTCTGTAAATACCTGTGTCATTAAAATGGATGGCTCGGTATTTTGTTGGGGACTCAACGCCTATGGGATCATTGACGTTCCACCAGATTTAGGAACTGTTAAGTCCATAGCTTTGGGGGAGAAGATTGCTTGTGTCGTCAAAGATGATGACCACGTGGCTTGTTGGGGAGACAATTCATCGGGGCAATTAAACATTCCATTAGACATAGGACCTGTTCAGGCAATAGCGCCTGGCCCTGGTTATGTTTGCGTCATTAAAGCTAATAGATTGGTAGCCTGTTGGGGAAATAATGAGCATGGACAATTAAACGTTCCACTAGATTTAGGACCTGTTCAGGCGTTGGATCTTGGCAAGTTTCATGTTTGTGCAGTTAAAGCCAACGGAGCAGTAGTTTGTTGGGGATCTAAGTCAAATAGTCAAGTAATCATGCGAACACCGGAGCAAGGTTTTTGGAGCTCTTTAGTACAAGCAGTGTCGGCGTGGATGTATCATACCTGGGAGTTAACTTGCTTGCATGAACCTATACAGTCAATAATTCTAGGTCCGTTGGGAACATGTGTACATAATGCCGACAACTCGGTGGCTTGTTTGGGGGGAAGGGCTGCACCTGAGTTGGGGCCTGTTCAGATACTGCGCGGAGGCTCGCACTTTTGTGCTGTTAAAGTCGATGGCCATTTAACTTGCTGGGGAATGAACACACACGGACAAACGAATGTTCCAGATGATTTGGGTGCGATTATGCCACCTTTATGACTTAGTTTTTTGAGTGAATAAAAAATGTATCAATTGATTTTTGCTTTAATTTTTAGTTCCATTTGTTTAGCTGAACCATCAGCGACAGACCGTTATTTGGCTTATACGAGCGAACTGCTCAGTCAAAATCGCATCGGCGATGAGCATTTGTTGGCAATTATCGCAGGTGCGGAAGATGGACAGGTAGCCAACCCCATTTCGGATAGAGAGTCGCGGGTTAGTATAGCCAGCCAAATTGCCAGCCAGACTTACGAACAGTTAATTGCGCAAGGGGTGGTCGTTGAAACCGTGTTGCCTTGGGCACGCGAGCATTTGGGTTTGCTGGTAAAAGAACGGGAGGAAAAGAAGGACAGTAAGAAAGGCTTGGTTTCGAATTGGGTGAAAAGTTATACACGTCTGGCAATCAATGAGGGCCAAGGTTGTGAATTGGCTGAGAATGGCAGCGTACATTGTTGGGGGGGCAACTACCATCAACAGTGTGATGTCCCCATGGATTTGGTCCAGGCGCTGAGCGTTGCGGTCGGTTACACATTTAATTGTGCGATTCAAGCGAATGGCCATGTCAGATGCTGGGGCGACAAATTCGTAAAGTTGCCCAATGAGTTAGGCGTCGTTAAAGCTTTGGTGGCTGGCTTTTACCATGCCTGCGCTGTGGCGATAGATGATGGCGTTTATTGTTGGGGTCGCGACCTATGGGGGCAAGTCGAGGTTCCTGGCGACCTGGGCCCAGTTCTCAGTATATCCGCAGGGATGAAGCATACATGTGCGGTGAAATCAGATAATCGTGTTCGTTGTTGGGGTGCGAATCAAGAGAAACAAATCGATGTTCCTACTGATTTAGGCCCTGTGCTAAGCGTATCGGCTGGCATGTTTCACACCTGCGTGTTGCAAACGGATAGGAGCGTTCGCTGCTGGGGAAATAATCAAGATGGGCGGCGCAATGTTCCAAATGATTTAGGTTTAGTACAAGCCATTTTTGCTTGCTTAGATATCAGTTGCGCAGTCAAACAAGACGGCAAAACTCAGTGTTGGGGATTTGATTACCTGCCAAAAGAGTGCACTGAGTTGGCTATGGGCAATGTGGAGTAATTATGTCATATTTCAATAGACTAATAGGTGTGGTCCTGTTTTCTGCTAGCGTCTCTGCCCACATCGCTTGGTCAGATTTAAAATCTGAAGTCTCTCCTGAGGATAGGCTTAAGACCGTCTGGTACACAGATGAAATGTTTAAATTGTACAGAGAATTACGCTACAAATCACTTCGCTTTCCAAGTACTATTAGAGGCGGTCTATTGTTTATCGAAGGAGACCCTGAACACTACTGGGTGGATCCGGAACTCGCCATAGAGCACGTAATACGTCACAAATCTTATTCTTGTATGTTTTTAAATAGAAGCTGGTGTCTTCATCTTCATGGCGTGACGCCTTGGGCTAAATTTAGATCGCGCTCTGTCAAGTAAACCGTGCTATAGGGGAAATCTTATGATGGATCGAATCTCCGCCCTTTTTAAGATTTCTGAACTTCGTTCTAGGCTGCTTTATACCTTGGGTATGCTAGCGGTTTACCGCCTCGGTATCTATATTACGACACCAGGTGTGGACAGGACGGCTACGCGAGGTTTCTTGCGACATCAAGAATCAAGCGGTGGTGGTTTCTTAAGTTTGTTCAACTTCTTCTCCGGCGGGGCTTTGGAAAATGCTTCCGTGTTCGCTTTGGGGATTATGCCTTATATTACGGCGTCCATTATTATGACCATGATGGCGGTTGTTGTGCCGACCATTGAGCGGATGCAGAAAGAAGGGGAACAGGGGCGTCGCAAGATTAACCAGTTCACTCGCTATGGCACGATCGTGATTTCAATTATCCAAGGTGTGATGATTGCTCAGTCGTTTAAGAGCAACGGCGTGGTGAATCCAGATTGGGCTTATTCGTTCGGTGGCTTTGGCTTTATTGCCATTACGGTTATCACTTTGACTGCAGGAACAGCTTTCTTGATGTGGTTGGGAGAACGGATCACTGAGCGTGGTATTGGTAACGGTATCTCACTGATCATTTTTGCAGGTATTGTCGCCAGGTTGCCTGGAGCGATTTACTCGACCATTTTGGGTGTCAAAAACCAAACTTATCAGCCATCTGAAATTATTTTGCTCGGCATCGTCATGATTCTGGTTTTGGCCGGGATCGTGTTTATGGAAGAAGGCCAGCGTCGCTTGCCGGTGCAATACGCTAAGCGTGTTGTGGGTAATAGACAGTACGGCGGTCAAGCCACACATTTGCCTTTGAAGATTAACGTTGCCGGTGTGATTCCGCCAATTTTTGCTAGCACCATTTTGATGTTTCCGATGACCGTTGGATCTTTTTGGCAGGCAGAATGGGTACAGAAAGTTCAACAAGCGTTGATGCCCGGTGGATGGCACTATGAAGTGTTGTTTGTGTTGGCGGTAATCTTTTTCGCTTATTTCTACACGGCGGTGCAGTTTAACCCGGTAGATGTGGCGGATAACTTGCGGAAGTTCGGTGGCTTTATCCCGGGTATTCGCCCTGGTAAGTCCACTTCGGATTATATCGATTACGTTTTGAGCCGTTTGACCTTTGCAGGTGCGCTTTATCTTTCTGCTGTGTGTGTGTTGCCAGTAATGATTCAGAAGCTGACTTCCAATCAGGTACCGTTTTACTTTGGTGGAACTGGGCTGTTGATTGTCGTGAGCGTGGCACTCGAAACTGTCCGTCAGATTGAAAGCCATTTCATTGGCAAGCAGTATGAAGGCATGACTGGCGCAGATCAAAATCAAGGCCTGACACGAATCAAGGCTCGTCTTGAGGAGAACCCTGCTTGAGATGGGTATTTTTGGGAGCTCCTGGCTCTGGAAAAGGCACTCAAGCGGCTCTGTTAACGCAGCGCTTTGATTTAGGCTACGTGAGCACTGGCGATGTTTTTCGCCAGGCTATTAGCGATAAAACAGTGCTTGGTCAGCAGGCGAAGCAATATCTCGATGGCGGTTTGTTGGTGCCGGATGAGATTGTCTTGGGCATGATTGAGCAGGTGCTTGATGGCTTGTTGAATCGTAAAGGCTTCATCTTGGATGGCTTTCCTCGGACCATTCCTCAGGCTGAGCAACTGGAGCGCATTTTAGAAGCTCGAAAGCAGCCTTTGGATGCCGTAATTTCTTTGGAAGTGCCTGAAAAAATGTTGATCTCAAGAATGCTTGAGCGCAAACGAGCGGATGATACTTTAGAGACGATCCAAAAAAGATTGGCGGTGTTTGTTTGTCAGACTGAGCCTTTAAAAGCCTTTTATCGCTCCAGAGGCCTTCTTAAAGAGGTTAATGGTGCTGTGGCTCCTGAAGAAGTGTTGACAAGCCTAGTTGCAATATTAGGTTAAGCTGGTATGGTGCCAGCCCATGCCAGATATGGGCAGTGTGCGAGCGTGGCGGAACTGGTAGACGCGCCGGATTTAGGTTCCGGTGAAGAGATTCGTGGGGGTTCGATTCCCTCCGCTCGCACCATATGCATTGTGAAATAAAAGAAATCTCCTCGGTAGCTAAAGAGTTGTCCTTCGTGGTGGCTCCTGAGCAAGTTGATACTTATTTGAATCGCGCTTCTCAATCGGTAAATCAAAAAGTCAGATTGAAAGGTTATAGACCCGGCAAGGCTCCTAAAGCCATGTTGGAGCAATTTTATGGCGCTGAAATTCATCAGAAAGCCGTCGAAAAGATCATGTCCGAAGTGTTGTTTGATGCTCTCGATCAAAGAGACATTAAGCCTGTCACCAAGCCTAGAGTATCTTCAGAGCAAGTGCTGAAATCCGGCCAAGAATTCGCTTTTACCGCACATGTAGAAATCCTGCCGCAGGTTGAGTTGAAGCAATGGCAAGATTTGGAAGCCAAATTGCCAGAGCGTTTAGAAGTCTCTGATGCAGATGTTGATGCTGAAATCGAACAATTGCGCATGCGTATGGCATCGTTTAAAGCCGTTGACGAGCGCACAGTGGTTGAAGCTGGCGATTTTGTTGATTTCTCCTATGTGGAAGCCTGCGCACATGACGGTCATGATCACCACGACCACGATCACAAGCCTAAACATCGATTTATTGAACTAGGTAAAGCTCAGTTTTACCCAGAAAAGCCTGAGGTTGAGCAAGCTTTGGTCGGCGCCAAGATTGGCGTGCCAGTCGAAGTTGCCGATATGACCATCACGGTTGAAATCATCAAAGAATGCATTAAGCCTGTGGTTGATGATGAATTTGCCAAAGATTTGTCGGATAAATTCAGCACCATGGCAGACTTGAAAGCTGACATTCGCACCAATTTGGAAAAAGCGCGCGTTGAGCAAATGGAAGACGACAAAAAGCAAGCCGTTTTGGATGCTTTGGTTGCGGCTAACCCAATGGAAGTTCCTGAGTCCTTGGTAATGGAACAAGCTCAACAAATGGCAGTGAACAACCTGTCTCGTTTTCCAAAAGAAATGGCGATGAATTTCTGGAAAGCTTACGGAAAGAGCATGATGGAAAGCACCAAGCCTGCTGCTGAAAAATTGCTCAAAGCGCATTTGCTTTTGACCGCTGTGGCCAAAGAGCAAAATGCTGAGTTTGATTTCGAAAAGATGACGACATCGGTTATGGAACGTGCGCGTCTATCTTGAGACTTTCGGCTGCCAAATGAACATTTTGGACAGTGAGTTGATTCATAATCAGCTCACTTCCGAAGGTTATGAATTTGTGCAGCAAGCCGAAGATGCCAGCGTGGTTTTGTACAACACCTGCTCGGTACGCGAGCTGAGCGAACAAAAAGTATTAAGCCGTCTGGGTGTCTTAAAGCAACGTAAAGACGCCGGTGAAGATCTGATTGTCGGTCTTTTAGGCTGCATGGCAGAGCGCACGAATACCGATGTTCTGGCTAAAAACCCACATATCGATTTGCTGGTCGGACCGAGCCGTTTGGGCGAGATTTCCGGGCTGATTAACAACGTGCGCGATAAGAAAATCGAGCGCGAAGTTGCCCTATCTAATTTCAGAGCTCGCAAAGGCAAAAATCTGGACCACGAGCCAATGGATAGCTTGGAAGCGTTAGACGCTGCTAGGCTTTCAGGCAGTGCTTTGAAAAAGAGCCAGGCATATATTCGAATTACTCGGGGCTGTAATAAATTCTGCTCGTTTTGCGTAGTGCCTCGCACACGCGGTCCTGAAGTGCATCGCAGCTTCGATTCTATTTTGACGGAAGCCAAGATGCTGGTTGACAGCGGCGTTTTGGAAATTACGCTGCTGGGCCAGACCATTAATCATTACCCAGAGTTTGCGCGCCTCTTGAAAGAGATGCACGACCAAAATCCAGGCTTAAAGCGCCTCAGATTTATGACCAGCTATCCGCGGGATTTTACCGATGAAATGCTGGATGTAATGGCGAGCTCGGAGCGCATTTGTAAGTATCTGCACATTCCAGCGCAATCTGGCAGCGATGCCGTTTTGAAGCGCATGAATCGTGGATATACCCGCGAAGTTTATATGGATCTGATCCGCAGAGCCAAAGCACGCATGCCAGATATTGCCATTGTTGGGGATATGATCGTGGGCTTTCCTGGAGAGACGGACGAAGATTTTGAAATGTCTTTGAGCTTGATTGAAGAAGTAGGCTATCAAAATATCTTCGTCTTTAAGTATTCACCACGGCCAGGGACAGTCGCTGACAGATTGGTAGATGATATCCCGGTGGCCGTAAAGAAACAGCGTAATAAACGCATGTTGGAATTTCAAAATGCCTTGGCGTTGACGGCGCATTTAAAAGTTATTGGACAGCGAGTTCGGGTGTTGGTCGAAGGGCAGGCAAAAATACAACCTCACCCCGGCCCTCTCCATGAAATGGAGAGGGAGTGCCATTTGCAGGGCAGAACTCAAGGTGACCAAATTGTTTTCTTTCCTGGTTCTGAAGAGCTTATTGGCCGGATGGTAGATGTCCGGATAGAGCAGGGTACTGCGCTTAGTTTGACCGGCGTATTGGAGAATTAAACATGTTTCATGCAACGACGATTTTAGCGGTTCGCCGTGGTTCAAAAGTAGTGCTTGCAGGCGATGGCCAGGTTTCTTTAAACCAGACCGTTATTAAAGCGAATGCCAATAAGTTGAGACGATTGGCAGATGGCAAGATCCTGGCTGGTTTTGCTGGAAGTACGGCAGATGCTTTCATGTTGTTCGATTTGTTTGAAAAAAAGCTGAAAGAATATAACGGCCAGTTTGTTCGCGCGGCTGTGCAACTGGCACAGGATTGGCGTTCGGATAAGATTCTAAGACGTCTTGAAGCGATGCTTTTGGTGGCTGACAAAGATAAGACACTACTTATCTCAGGAACCGGCGATGTGCTCGAGCCGGACTTGGATGTCTATGCCATTGGATCAGGCGGAACCTATGCGCTTTCTGCGGCCAGGGCTTTGCTCGAAAATACGGACCTTTCGCCCAAAGAGATTGCTCAAAAGGCCATGAAAATCGCTGCTGAGATTTGTGTTTTTACCAACGATCGTTTTGTATTTGAGGAACTCTAGCCATGTCTTTTACGCCTAGGGAAATTGTCGCCGAGCTGGATCGGTATATTGTTGGTCAGTCTGATGCCAAAAAAGCCGTTGCCATAGCGCTTCGTAATAGGTGGCGCCGCCAACAGATACCGTCCCCACTGAAAGAAGAAATCTCACCCAAGAATATTATTTTGATGGGTCCGACGGGTTGCGGCAAAACCGAAATCGCTCGAAGATTAGCCAAGCTTGCGCAGGCGCCTTTTGTGAAGGTAGAAGCTACCAAGTTCACAGAAGTCGGTTATGTCGGTCGTGACGTTGATTCGATGATTCGAGACCTGGTCGAAGTTGCGGTAAAGATGTGCAAGGAAGAAGCACTCAAGATTGTCAACGAAAAGGCAAAGGTCCAAGCCGAAGAACGTGTGCTAGATTTGCTAACCCATACCTCTGGTGGCCATGTGGGCCCCAGGCTCAATATCGAAGAAGAGCACTCCGCCAGCGAGAAAGAATCTCGCGAAAAATTGAGACAATCTTTGCGAGCAGGCGAGTTAGACGACCGCCAAGTTGAAATCGAATTAAAGCAATCCATGCCCGGCATGCCCATGGTCCAAATGATGGGCCCAGTCGCAGGCTTTGACGAAATGGCCAGCAGCATTCAAGACAGCCTGGAAAAAGCTTTTGGCGGCAATCGCAAAAAGCAGCGCAAAATCAAAGTTAAAGAAGCTTTAGAAGTCCTGGCTCAAGAAGAAGGCCAAAAGCTGGTAGATTTAGACCAAGTCCACCAAGATGCTGTCACTAAAGCCGAGCAGTCTGGCATCGTCTTTATCGACGAAATTGACAAAGTCGCGAGCAAAGAATCGCGCGGCCAAGATGTGAGCAGAGAAGGCGTCCAGCGCGATATTCTGCCCATCGTTGAAGGCAGCGCTGTGTCCACTAAGTACGGAATCGTACGCACAGACCATATCCTGTTTATTGCTGCAGGCGCTTTTCACGTCTCCAAACCATCTGACTTGATTCCAGAGCTACAAGGTCGTTTCCCGATTCGAGTTGAACTGAACTCGCTGACTGAAGAAGATTTCATGCAAATCTTGACCGAGCCTGAAAATAGTTTGGTGAAGCAATATTCGGCTCTTTTAGGCACTGAACAAACAACCCTCCAGTTTGCAACCGACGGCTTGCGTGCCATTGCCCAAATCGCAACACAGGTGAACGCTTCGCAACAAAACATCGGCGCGAGACGGCTTTATACCATCATGGAAAAACTGTTTGAAGAAGACAGTTTTTCGAGCCCTGATAGGCCAGCATCCACGCTGGCAGTAGATGCTGCATTGGTGAGAACGCGGCTAGGGAAGATATTGGAGAATGAAGACCTGAGTCGTTTTATTCTTTAATTCTTATCCAAACCACACCAGCGGCAACTGAGCGCCCAAATACAGCTGAGCAAATTTTCCCACAATATGAACGATTACAGAAATCGTATGGAGACCTGCGCCGAGGGGGTTCTCTGCAGATGACCAACTAGCACTTAGAGTGCGGGTCGATATAGAGTCTGGTGTCGAGAGCTGTTGAACAGCCAAGTTTCCAACCGGATTTCCATCAATAATAATTTGTGCAGCTAAGTATCCGCCAATGTCGTTACTTTCACCTTGAATGAGAGACTTAAAAGAGAAAAATACGATACCTGAATGGTTCGCAGGGACTTCAAACAAGGTCGATGGGATGAAAATATGGCCATTGCCGGTGATAGGTGGACACCCTGGCCATGCACAATCGGAGCCGACGCAAACGTAATAGCTGTTTCCAATTGGAATTGCTCCGTCTATCCAAGGTACTCGCCCGGAAACTGCAGCACCTGTAAAACTAACTAATGTGGTTGTGGCACCGATAATATAGTGAACGGTATTATCCCCACTTGCGTGATTCCACGCTTCGGCAGATGCTGCCAACGTGACGTTCGAAACTAGTGAATTCTCAGAAGAGGGGAAAAAAGCGTGGGTATACATAGGAGCATTTCCACTTTCGGCGCCTGGGCTTAAGTCGTTGTCAGTGTGCATTACCTCTTGCCGATCTGTCGCGCCACTTCCGTTAACATTGTTATATATGAACCATACAGCGTCCCCATAATATCCATCAGAAACATAAGAACGGCCTGCCGCAAACACAACTACGGGCCCGCTAAGGCCGGTTGCACCGGTTGTAACTGACAAAGCAGGGTAGGATGGAAGGGGCGTTTGATCAGGTTTTACATCAAATTGATAAGGGCGGCTGTCAGCGCGCAGCAGATTTCCCGAGACCCTCATTGAACCAGTATTCGGGATAATAGTAATATAAAGGTTGCTCGTAGCTCCCACTGCAAAAGAAGCATTTCCTTCTGGAAAAAGAGCTATGCCCATCAGAGAACATGTGACATTGCCGTCAAATCCAGACCAAGCGCCAATAACACTGTAACTGTGTTGAACGGGGTATTGGCTCGCGGCCCAATTAATGACAGCTTCATTGCTCGCTAGCCGTCCGTTACATTCGATCTGGACAAGTGCCGAAAGTTTACCTGCTACCGGATAGAACCGCCCATCTGAGCCAACAACAATAGCATCATCGGGCGAAATTTCTACCGACGCGCTGATTAAAGCAGTCTTCCTGAGAGCCTCGACAACTGTGTCGATTTGGAGTGTTTTATACACCCCTCTCGTTAGTGAGACTAGCGCGTCGTGCGCTGAAAGTACATTCAACACAAATAGATTGCTTAGTAAGATTAATTTAATTCGGTTCATTTAATTTTTATAGGTGAGGAATAGAAATTAGGCAAATTACGATTGCCAGGTCGGTCGATTAAATAGTGAATAAAATGAATCTTAAAAAATTAGCGCCTTTTCAACTGGATTGACGGACCAATCGTAAAACATGTCAACCCAGTTAGCGCTGCTCATGAGGTTGCAACGTGCCCGAGCACCTACTTCGAGAGAACCAATATCCGATCTTCCCAAAGCCAGAGCGCCATAATTGGTGATGCCTAAAAGGGCCTCTTCACAGGTAAGACCGCACCTGGTGATGCCAAGCTGTGCGGCCAATAGCAGGTTATCGCACATCGCAGAGCCTGGATTAAAATCGGTTGCAATCGCAACTTTTACCCCCGCGTCCGTTAGCATGCGTCCAGAGGCGAGCTGCTTCATGCCAAGGTATTCTTGCGCTACAGGCAACAGCTCCGCAATGACGCCTGCATCTGCGAGCGCCACGGCATCTTCTCTGGTAGCGTATTCCAGATGCGAAGCGCTTAGTGTTTCCAGCTCAGCTGCTAAAATAGCGCCGTCAGAGTGACTGAGCTGTTCGGCGTGAAGCCTGGTTTTAAATCCCATCCGCGCAGCCGCGGTTAAGATTTGCCGTCCATGGTTAACGGAGAATGCGCCCTGCTCCACAAAAACATCGCAAGCGGTGGCAATGCCTTGTGCTTTCACCGCAGGAAGCATGTCTTTAATCACATGCTGAACATAGGTGTCTGCCTCATATTCCGGGGGGATAGCATGCGCGCCCAAGAAGGTTGCGACCAATTCTGCCGGTTGTAATTTGTTAAGCTCGGCGATGACTTCAAGCATCTTGAGCTCACTGTCTAATGAAAGCCCGTAGCCGCTTTTAACTTCTACGGTACTGACGCCTCGAGCATGCATTCGCGCTAAGCGAGGCATGGCTAGATCGATAAGCTCCTGTTTGGAGGAGTTACGCGTGGCCCTGACCGTGTTGCGTATGCCTCCACCCACTCTCATGATCTGAGCGTAAGAAGCGCCTTTGGCCCTCAGCTCAAATTCATGCGCTCTTGAGCCTGAAAACACCAAATGCGTATGACAATCCACAAATCCCGGTGTTAGAACTTTACCGCCACAATCAATGTCGTTTTGGTTTGGTTGGTGGATGTCCTGGGTAATTAGTTTTACGAGGCCATTCTCAACTTGAAGATTAGCATTTTCTAAAAATCTATTTCCGGTAAACAAGGTTCCAATATTGTAAAGCCACATGGACATGTTTCTAGCACACGAAAATTATGCCATCAAAGGTTCATGACAAATAATACCAAGCGATATGCAACTTTTAAAACAAACATGGGCGAGATAGTGATTGAGCTTTATGCGGAAAAAGCTCCCAAGACCGTCGAAAACTTCGTGAAACTTGCTGAAAAAGGCTTTTACAACGGTACCATTTTCCATCGTGTCATCCCTGATTTCATGATCCAAGGTGGCGATCCGGAAGGCACCGGTCGCGGCGGTCCAGGGTATAAATTCGCTGACGAGTTTCACCCGGAGTTGCGCCACAATGCGCCTGGTATTTTGTCGATGGCAAATGCAGGGCCGAACACTAATGGTTCGCAGTTTTTTATCACCGAAATCCCAACGCCGTTTTTGGATAACCGACATGCGGTATTCGGTAAAGTGATTGAGAACTTTGACCTGGTTCCTAAGATTGCCCGCGTAAAACGCGATGGCTCGGATCGGCCATTGCATGATGTAGTGTTGGAAGAAGTTGTGATTTCAAACGAGCGAGCTTAACGCTCCCCCGTTGTCATCCCGGCCTTGAGCCAGGATCCAGCACCCTGCAACACGCCTGGATCCCGGCGCGGGGGCCGGGATGACAGTTAGGCGGACTTTACCAGTTTCACATGTAATACATATTGATCGATATTCAACGCATGTTCAGATTCAGTCGCACCCCAATTTAACGTAAGCGCCAATAGCTCGTCCTGCAGATGCCGCTCAAAGCCCTTAAGTGCTTCTTCTAGCTCGCTGGATTCTGTATAGAAGCTAAGCTCTATCCGGTCAGTTACCTCAAGTCCCACATCTTTACGTAATTTCTGCAGCTGGCTAACGGTTTCGCGCATTAACCCTTCTCGCACAAGCTCAGGGGTTAAATCGGTTTCCAGCGCCACAGTCAGTGCACCTTCGGTTTCCAAAACAATATCCGCCCGCGCTGTCCTGGTGATGGTGACATCTTCGGTATGGATTTCTACACCCGCGATATCTAGAACTTGCCCCGATTGTAGCGTTTTGAGTTCATCGCGCGAGAAATGCGAAATGGCCTCAGTGACTTCTTTCATCTTGGCGCCAGCGCGCTTACCCAGTGTTTTAAAGTTAGGCTTTAAGCTGACATCACACAAAGAGTCATCGTCTTCCAAAACAGAAACCTTTTTGACGTTAAGCTCCTGCTCAAGCAAATCGGCGTGTTTTAAAATGGCTGCGCGAGCGGCGGCATCATGGGTAACAACGGTAACTTCGAGCAGTGGTTGGCGGGTTTTGATTTTGTGCTTTTCACGCAAAGCACGGCCCAGAACCACCGTTTGCCGGATGACCGACACTTCGTATTCCAGCGCCAAATCGATAAGCTCTGTATTTGCCAGCGGATAGTCCGCAGTGTGGACGCTCTTGCCTGTGCCTGGGACTAAATTTTGATAAATGGTATCCGCAATGAACGGCAAAACCGGCGCAATCACTTTACTGAAAGTCACCAAGACTTCATATAGCGTTTGATAGGCCGCTGTGTCGTTCTTCCAGAAGCGGCGACGGCTTCGCCTGATATACCAATTGGTTAGATCGTCGATAAAGCCTAACATCGCTGGGATGACTTTATAAAGATAATAGCCTTCCATCTGCGTGTTCACTTCTTGAACGAGCGATTGCAACTTGGATAAAATCCAACGATCGATTTCGGTGATTTCGCTTGGCTTTGCTTTGGGCGCGTCGGGCGACCAGTTTTCAATATTGGCGTATTGAACAAAGAACGACCAGGAATGGAAAAGGGGCAGCATGACCGTGCGAACGATCTCTCGCACACCCTTTTCGTTGAACAGCAAAGGCTCCGCGCGCACAACTGGTGAGTTAACCAAGTAAGCTCTTAAGGCGTCCGCGCCATATTCGTTCATAACCAACGAAGGGTCGGGGTAGTTCTTTTTAGACTTACTCATTTTGGTGCCGTCTTCGGCTAAAACCAAGCCGTTGACCACCACGTTTTTAAACGGCGGTTCATCAAAAAGTGCGGTTGAAAGCACGAGCAGGGTATAAAACCAGGCGCGAGTTTGGTCTAAGCCTTCAGCGATATAATCCGCGGGAAACTTTGATTTAAATTGCTCTTGGTTTTCGAAAGGATAGTGATTTTGGGCATAGGGCACGGAGCCAGATTCAAACCAGCAGTCGAACACTTCTGGAATTCGCTTTACAGTCCCGGAGCATTTGTCACAGGCAAAGCTTAAGTGGTCAATTTTGTGCGGGTGGATGTCAGTGATTTTCTCATCAGTTTTTTGTTGGAGCTCGCTGATTGAGGCAACACAACTTACATTTTTGCAGCTCTCGCACATCCAAAGTGGAATCGGCGTTCCCCAAAAGCGATTTCGCGAGACGCACCAGTCTTGGGCATCTGCTAGCCAGTTGCCGAAACGCTTCTCGCCCACGGCTTCAGGCACCCAATGAATCTGCTGGTTATTTTTCAGCAGTCGTTCCCGAAGCTCAGTGACTCGGATGAACCAAGATGGAATGGCCTTGTAGATCAAAGGTGTGCCGCTGCGCCAGCAATATGGGTAGTTATGTTGAATCGTATCTTGTTTAAACAGGAGACCTTTCTCTTTTAGCTCCTTGATTAAGATGGGGTCTGCGTCTTTGATATTAATACCCAGCTTAACAAGCCGGCCTTCTTCATCGACTGATTCATGGCCTAAAAAGGGCAGACCCGCCTTCTTGCAAACTTCGAAATCTTCTTGGCCGAATGCCGGAGCCATATGCACGAGCCCAGTTCCGTCTTCAGTGGTCACATGAGCGCTTTCTAAGACGTGAAAAAGTTTGTCAGAGCGGCCGATATAGTCATCAAAAGGTGGGGTGTAAGTTTTCGCAACGAGCTCAGCGCCTTTCAGGGTAGCCAACACCTGGGCCCCTTTGCCCAAGGTCGCTTCCAGACGTGCTTGCGCGACAATATAGATATTGTCATCACCGGCTTTCTGAGCGCGAACATAGTCAATATCCTTGCCTACAGCCACTGCCAAGTTCGACGGCAAGGTCCACGGCGTGGTCGTCCAAACTAACAGGTAAGCATCGCCACATTGAAGCTTAATGGTGATGGCGGGGTCTTGAACGTTACGATAATCTAGATTGGCTTCGAAGTTAGAAAGAGGTGTTGAGAGGCGCCAGCTAAAAGGCATCACTCTAAAATCTTGGTAGACCAGGCCTTTTTCCCAAAGTTGACCAAATGCCCACCAAACCGATTCCATGAACTCAGGGTCCATCGTCTTGTAATCGTTCTTAAAATCGACCCAACGACCAAGCCGCGTGATAATACGCTCCCATTCGCTGGTGTATTTTAAAACGCCACTGCGACAAGCTTCGTTGAATTTGCCAATGCCGTATTCTCTAATAGCTGTTGGACCTGAAAGACCTAGAGTTTTCTCGGTCTCCATTTCAATGGGAAGGCCGTGGGTATCCCAACCGAAGCGACGCTCTACATATTTACCGCGCATGGTCCAATATCTAGGCACAACGTCTTTAAGGGTCGATGCCACAAAATGCCCATAGTGAGGCAAGCCCGTCGCGAAGGGCGGGCCGTCGTAAAAGGTATAGTTGTCTTCAGCTCTGTCCGATTGTCTGTTTTTAAGGCTTTGTTCGAAAGCCGAAATTTCTTTCCAAAACTCTAATACTTTTTGCTCTTGTTCGGGAAATGAAAAACTCTCGGGAATAGGGTTAAAGGCAGGCATCAAGAGGATTTAAGGATTTTGAGCCTGCCCGTCAAGGCTTTAAGAGTTAAGCACCCCTAACACAAATCCAGAAATCACAATAAAAAGAGACATCAAAGGAAGCCTATGTGTCTGTGCAAACTGGTATGACTTTCCTGGTAGTGGCTTTAACGAAGACCCTACCCACTTAGCGATAGGTGTGCACGCCTTGTAGACAGCAGCTGAGGCAGCGACTCTCGTAGCATAAGGAGCTAATTGATGAACGGTTTCGGCAGTTTTGTACCCAGCGACTTCTTCTCCTAAAAAGCCCTCTGCGGCTGGTTTCCAATAGGCTTCAGTATCGCTCATCGTATTCATTGTCACTTCTGTAAGATTAAATGGGGCATATTCAAACGCCGCATCTATATTGAACATGATGAAAGCAGCGGGGGCGTAAGGTGCAGTAAAAGCAACCAGCGGTGTTTTAGAGACGACTAAATAGAGCGCTGTTGATGTACCGACTCTTGCTATGACTGGTGTGTATTCATAAGTTAAGTCGGTGGCATTAAAATTGAGTTTCTGTTGCAAGGGTACTTGTTCCGCGTATGTCTTCCAGCTGTCCTCATTGTTTTCCAAGAATAACTTAACATTTTCGGCGATCATTGAATCGATTCTTGTTTCAGCAAGTAAAGAATCAATAGTATAAACTAAGATACCAGGTGTAATGAAACGACCCCCAGGCAAATATTCGACAGCTTGTCGCGCGGTATCTGTAGCAAGCTTGGCTGATGTGGTGAAAATTGTCGATCTTGCGACGGATTTCGAAAAGTCGATGGCAAAACCTCGAGCGAATTTGCTCGCATTTGGCATGGTCCAATCTATCACATTGGCTGTCAGATCGCCAACCGTGCGATCGATTTCAAATTGTCTGATCACGTAAATTCCCACCATACGGCTAATAGATGCTTTAACGGCAACGGACCGCGTGGCATCAGCGATGGAAGCGTGCTTTTTGTACACTTCCCAAAAGTCATTGCCGCCAGCATTTTTCTTGCGGTCTCGCATTATCCGGCCAGCCTCTACCGCCGTTTGGCCGACAATATCTCCAGCGGTATTCACGGCGAATATGCAGGCTTCGGAATCGCAAATCTTATAGCCAAATAGGGCAATGAAACCCGCGCCCTTTACGCCCACTTTCCCCATTTGGCTTACGGTATCTGAAATATCAAAATTCCGGCGGCCGTCAAACGGCACTCTAAGTCTTTGTTTAGCAATGCCGGTTCCGAGTTTGATGACATCGCGAATAATTGCGGAGTTGATAGGGTTGGTGCTTTCCAGCTCTTGAATCCATGTTGAGAGGGTTGGGTCTCTTCTAAGGAAAGCGTCGATACTGGCGTCGATCACCAGTGTCTGTTTGCTGGGAATGGTCACAATGATATAAGTTCCGAAAGTTTTTGTTGCCATCCAGACATAATGGGCAAATTCATGGAAAGAGCTGGTCGCTTTTTTGCCATAAAAGGTGCTTGAGTCGAACGGATCCACTGCAGCTGCAGTTGCAGCGTGGCGGGGGTTTCTTGATGCAAATACCGAAAAACTCAATACAAAGAAAAACAGCAAATATCTCACAAAAACTCCTTATTAGGAAAGCTTGAAACCATCTAATCTATCTTCTGCCGGCTGCAGAAAATCTCACCGCCTATTGGTCATGAAAGAATTGAATTGGCAACAGGTGATATGGCTGTCTTTGAGTATAAAGCTGAACGTTGGAAACGTTTGGTGCAGCAAATTTGTGGCTAAAAGAATATGCTCTGTCTTTTTTGAACTCCTTTATCAATCATCTTTTGGAGCCGCTGTTTGGTTTGAGCAACATAATTAGCGATTTGTTCGTCACTTTCTTTGCCATGCCCAGTGAAATATATTGGTTTACCGATATGGATTCGATATTTAACAGGCAGCGGCAACGGGATAATTTGGGGAAATATCAGCGGGAATCCTGGTGTGCCAAAAAGCTTTCCCAGCCATTTAAAATTGGCAATCGAAGGCGCCTGCTCTTCCGCTCCTATGAGGGCAACCGGAAGAATCGGGGTGCCTGTTTCAACGGCTAGCCGCATAAAGCCATGACCAAACTTAGCGAGTTTGTAACGATTCTTAAATAGCTTTGATATACCGCCAACACCTTCTGGGAAAACCATGACAGCCTCTTCATTTTGCAGAAGTGTCTTGCAGGCGCTGGGCGTGCCAACGATGGTTCCACCACGAGCAAATAGGGTCCCAATAAAAGGCAGCTCGGCGCTCCAGCGCTCTGCCATCCCGCGCAATAGCCTTGGCTTTTTTGGCTCTACCATGAAGGCCATTGAGATCATCATGGCGTCAAAAGGTAGCTGACCTGAGTGATTGGCCACCACCAAGACCCGGCCGGTTGGAATGTTGGATGCGCCAACGGTGTGAACGCGGAAGTATTTTTGATAGAGCCAATGAACGATGGGCATCCAAAGTTTGATGCTTTCGGGATCATAGCCAAAAGGATCAACGCGAAATGAATTCAGGTTTTTTCGCGACAAAGCTTCAATGCGTTTCTCAAGTTTTGAACTCATGCTTTGTATTGCAAGCAGCAAAGGATTTTGTCTGTGTCGCGTCTGGCACGAGTAACCCATCTGGGGCAGCCCCATTTGGTATTGGCTAGGGCCAATGGCGGCACCAAGCTTTTCTATGAAAATGAAGACTTTGAATCCTATGTAGATAATTTATTTGATCTCGCGCGGCAGGAAGTGATTAGGCTCTTTAGCTTTTGCCTTCACACCGATGAGTTGCGCTTGTTAATCACCCCAACCGCGTTTCCTCTGTCACGGATCATGCAACGCCTACATGGGAGTCATACCCTTCGCATCAATAGCCGCCAGAATCGGCGAGGCCCACTATTTCAAGGACGCTTTGAATCGCAGGTTGTGGGCGATGAGCAGTTGCTCGAAGCGGTGCGCAATATTCACCTCTGGCCTGTTCGAAAAGGGCTGGTGCGCCGGCCGGAGAATTACGCTTGGAGCTCGCATGGTGCCTATATTAACCCCGAGAGTTCATGGGCAAGATTTTTAAGTAACGAAGCAATTTTTGACGGCTTTTCCGACTCCAGCAATGTGTCAAAGCGCGCTTTTGCGCGGTATGTCGAATCCGCGGCTTTAGAGCCTGAGGAATTGCTGGAGCAACACCAGCTTGCTGAACTTAAAAATATTGATAAAAAAAAGCTGAGGCGTTTATCGCTCAGTGGTTTGGCGAAGCGGGTTAGTTTGTTGCTTAATGTGAATGTATTGATGTTGCCAAATGCGTCCAGGCGTCAAGAATTTGTGATGGCCAGGAGGCTGTTCGCCACGGTGGCCGTGATGAATAACTCACGAAGTGTGACCGAGGTGGCTGAGTTTTTGAACCGCGATAAAGCTCAGGTGAGCAGGTTGGTATCGCAAGGCATGGACATGGCAGCGAGGAATGAGCCATTTAAGCTATTATATAATTCAATATGAAAGCCCTAATCGATTTAAATGCCCTAGGGCGTAATTTGGCCCGTATCCGAGAATTATCAGGTGGAGCATCGCTCGTAGCCATGGTGAAAGCGAATGCTTACGGCCACGGCCTAGTTCCAGTGACACGTTTTTTGGAATCTAAAGGCGTCAGTATTTTTGGTGTGGCTAGGCTCGAAGAGGGCGAAGTCTTAAGGCAAGCTGGTATTAGTAGCCAAATCCTGCTCATGGCTGGCGCAGGTGCCTTTTTAAATGCCAAACGTCTGTTGAATGCCAATGTCACGCCGGTTGTTTCTTCATTCGAAGAGCTGGAAGCACTCGAGGGCTTAGGTTTAGTTTGGCCGGTTCATATCGACATCGACACCGGCATGTCGCGTGCCGGCTTTTCGATGGCAGAAATCCCAGCGTTGATTCAATGGTTTAAGTTAAAAAGATTTGCCCAAATTGACGGCCTAATAACTCATTTCGCCAATGCTGAGAGTGCCCAGTGTGAGTTTACCGCAAAGCAACTCGCTGAATTTGAACACGCCGTTAAGCAATTTGAGAGCGCTGGTCTAAAGGCAAAGGTATTACACGTTGCTAAATCCACAGCGATTGTCAATTCTGTCACGCCCAGCTTGACCGGCTATGAGTGCTGGGTAAGGCCAGGCATCGCGCTCTATGGAGGCTGCGAAGGTTTTGAGCCTGTGATGTCGTGGCAAGCCCCCGTAACGTTAGTTAAGAACTTGGAACCCGGAATGACCGTCGGCTACAATCAAACCTGGAAAGCCCAGCGCGAAACGAAAGTCGCCTTGCTTAGAGCGGGATACGGCGATGGCTATCCAAGATCTTTATCGAGCCAAGGGTCCGTGTTGATTGGCGGCAAGAGAGCGCCTGTAATTGGCAGGGTTTCTATGGATGTCATAACAGTGGATGTGACGGATGTTGACTGCCAAGTAGGCGACAGGGCAGTCTTGTTGGGTCAAGATGGTTTGGGAAAAATTACGGCGCAGGAGTTAGCGGAGACTTGCGGAACAATTTCCTACGAGATTTTTACCCGCTTGGCAGAGCGAGTAGAGAGAGAGTATGTTGGCACATCGTCTTGAATCTAGAACCTAAGACTGCTACCACACAGCATGTTTCCTGAAGCTTTAACATTCGCTGATGTCTTGCTACAACCCGCTTATTCAGAAGTTCTGCCTTCGCAAGTTAACTTCGAAACGCGGCTCGGAAACAAACTCAATTTAAAGACTCCAATTTTATCTGCCGCCATGGACACGGTGACTGAAAGAGCGATGGCAGCTGCAATGGCGGGTGAAGGCGGCCTCGGCGTTATTCATAAAAACATGAGCCCGCAGATGCAGGCAAGCCATGTGTTGAGCGGCCAATCCGCCGCAGCGGTTGGACCTGGCACGGATTTAGAGGCGAGGGCCGAGGCTTTGGTTAAGGCTGGCGCCATCATGTTGGTTGTTGATACGGCTCACGGTCATTCGCGAGGCGTGCTGGATGCCGTTACGAGGCTCAAAAAATTATACCCTGAGATTACCATCGTAGGTGGCAATATCGCCACCGCGCAAGCAGCGAAGGCATTAATAGAAGCAGGCGCAGACGCAGTCAAAGTAGGCATAGGCCCAGGTTCAATTTGCACAACACGCATTGTGGCAGGCGTTGGTGTGCCACAGCTCACAGCCATTTTGGAAGTTGCGCAGATCGCTAGACCCTTTGGTGTCGGTGTTATTGCGGACGGCGGCATTACCCATTCCGGCGATATCGTGAAAGCACTAGCGGCTGGTGCGGATGCGGTGATGTTAGGCTCATTGCTTGCTGGCACAAAAGAATCTCCTGGCGAAGTGGTAACGATCGAAGGGAAGCAATGGAAGGCCTACCGCGGTATGGGCAGCCTAGGCGCCATGGTGCAGGGCAGCAAAGACCGCTATGCGCAAGGCGATGTCCAAGAAAACAAAAAGCTGGTGGCCGAGGGCGTAGAAGGCTTTACGGCATATAAAGGCGCGCTTAGCGCGATATTATATCAACTCACCGGTGGGCTAAGATCCGGCATGGGCTATTTGGGCGCGGCCAATTTAGGCGATTTACGGGCCAATGCTCGGTTTATGAAAATTACTGCCGCGGGGCTTCGAGAGAGCCATGTGCATGATGTGAAGATGGTTTAAAATTAGAGCACATCCGGCGTTGTCAGTTCAGGCGCCGGCGATCTCTTCAGGTATTTTTTAATCCCAGCAACGTGACAAGCATAGGTGGGACAGAATTCATGGGTGCCGTTGCCGCGGCTCACGAAATAGAGGTAGTTGCTCTTGGCCGGCCATAGCACCGCTTTGATGGCGGCTAGACCCGGGGCAGCGATCGGCCCTGGCGGTAAGCCAGCATGGAGGTAAGTGTTATACTCATGGCGGTGTTTCAAGTCGATTCGCTTGATTTTGCCTTTAGGCCTGTCGACGCCGTAAACTACGGTTGGATCGGTCTGGAGTTTCATGCCTTTTTTCAGGCGGTTGTAAAACACGCTGGCGATTAATGGGCGCTCGCTGGCGGCGCCGGTTTCTTTTTCGATGAGCGATGCAAATGTCAGCACTTCATTGAGTGTAAATCCTAGTTCGTTTATTCGAGCCTTCATTTCGGGCGTGAATTGCGCCATGAGCTCGTCATGCATGTGCCTGAAAATATCCATTGGCAGAGTCCCGGCTTGGAAGATATAGGTTTCGGGAAATAGGTAGCCTTCGATGCCGCCGCGTAAATCATGGGGGATTTTAAGCTCTTCCAGCAGCAGCGGATTTGCTAGAGCGAGCGCTAAGTTTTCTTTGGATGCAACACCACTTTTCGAGATAATATCGACGATATCTTTTAAGCTTGCGCCCTCGGGAATGGTAAATCTAAACTCACGCTGTAGGCCTCGCTCCAACATATAAACGATTCGTTCAGGAGTGGTGCCTGGCGGAATTAAATAATCCCCGCTCATAAGCTTGCGGGAGGTCCGGGTCAGTAAACGAACATAGGTATAAAATAGAAACGGGTTAGAAATCACGCGCGCTTTTTGTAAATCACGCCCGATTTGATGCGCGCTCGCGCCTCGCTCGATAATAACTTCTACTTCGGTGAGATTGGGTCCCGGCGTGTATGCCCAATGTATGAGATAGCTGTAGATCCCGAAAGCCACCAACGAAAGAGCGAATATAAAGGAAAAGCCTACTTTAATGATTCTGCGCATGGATAAAAGTCTCTATGAGGATTCTAGCAGATTCCCCATCCAGCAGTTTAAGTGCGTCCTTTTTTGCACCTAAACGACTAGCGGCTTCTTTGGAGGTGTAGGTTTCTTCAATGAGAAAAACGGAAAGCGTTGGCGGTGTCGCTTTGCAGAGCGCTTCGTAAAAGCCCCGCGCTCTTTTGGCCATGGGGCCTTCATCGCCCGATTGGGGCAAAACAGGGTAGCCTATTAAGACGGTTTGAATATCCATCTCATCGCATAACTGGATAAGATATTCGATATCTTTCGCTCTGCTTTGGGGGCTCAAATTCGGTAGCGCTCTGGTGGTGATCCATCGCTCATCGCTAACCGCAAGGCCAGTTCTTTTGAAGCCTAAATCGACACCTAAGATGCGGCCTTGTTCTGTCATTTCAACCTAAATTGCATGGGCAACAAATCGCTGAGGTTGGTTTCTGCGATTTGTCCGTCCGTGCTTGCAATAATAATCGGCAAATTTGGGGCGAACTCAGCCAGGACTTGCCGGCAAGCACCACAGGGAGAGGCAGGCGGGTTTGTTTGCGTGATTACAGCAATGGCTTTAAAAGCTCGATGCCCCTGTGAAACGGCAGATAGCAAAGCAGATCGCTCTGCGCAGACTGTAAGGCCAAAGCTGGAGTTTTCCACGTTGCAGCCTTCAAAGATGGTGCCATCTTCGGTTAGTAGCGCCGCGCCGACTTGGAAGTTCGAATAGGGCGCGTAGGCCAGAGAGCGAGCGTGTTTAGCTCGCTCAATTAAATGCTTTTGGGAATCAATCAAAGACAACCTCTAATCTCGGAATCAGTTAAAATATGATTAGAGCTTTTAGCGAGCTCAAAGATTTTTGCAACTTGAGATTCTGTCGCGTTAATTTTGTTTTGTGAAAGCCAGTAATGAACGTTAGACAAGCCGCTCATAGGGCCGACTTCAATAATTTGTTTTTGGCCGAAATGGCGCGCTGGTACCGACGAATAAACCAAGTCTGCCCAGCCTTCTTCGCCTCGTTTTTCGGCTTTTATGACAGCAGCAGCATGAACGCCGGTGGCGGTTCTAAAAGCGTCTTTACCAAATACCGGATAGTTATAAGGGATTGGTACGCCGCAAGCTTTGGAGACTAAGTTCACGTAGTTACCGAGCGAGCTGACATCGTGCTCATAGACGCCTGCGAGCTTGAGGTTAATGATGATTTGGTCCATTGCGGTGTTGCCGACGCGTTCGCCAACGCCAAGGCCGGTGCCATGGATTCGGCTGCATCCGGCTTGCGCTGCCACCAGTGAATTGATCAATCCTAGGCCCCGGTCGTTATGACCGTGCCAGTCGAGTGCAATCTGATCGCCTGCGAGTTTATGGGCCCAGGTGACTAAATTGACCACGCCTTCTGGGGTCGAATGGCCTACGGTGTCGCATAGGACCAAACGTTTAACGCCCATGTTAATGGCTTGTTTGAAGAGTACCGACAGTGTCTCAGGGCTTGATCTGGTGGTGTCTTCGGTGACAAACGCGACTTCTAAGTTTTGGCTTATGGCAAACCGAATGGCTTTTTCTGCCGTTTTCAGCAGCATGTCGATGTCCCAATTTTCAACCGCTTGCCGAATGGGGCTAGTGCCTAGGAAGCAATAAGCGGCGATGGGTATCCCTGCGGCATTTTGAATATCGGCGATGGGCTTAATGTCTGCTTCGACGGTCCGTCCGGCGCAGTATATTTTCATGCTGAGCTTTTGCTGCACCACATATTTGGCTAACTCGAGCGCTTTACCGGCCGCTCTCTCACCTGCGCCGGGGAGGCCAATGTCTGCAATGGTGATGCCTAATTTATCCATCATGCTGAGCAGCTGACAGCTAGCATCCACATCGGGTTCTAAGACTGAGGGAGATTGAAGCCCGTCGCGCAGCGTTTCGTCACAAAGCTCAGGTGCTTTTTTGAGTACTTTCGGGTTCCAGTCGTGAATAAGTTCTTTCATTGGATGGAGAAGATTCCGGTTTGCTGGCCTGTCGGACCATTGATTTCGTATGTGCCACTTTGATGGTCGGTGAACTTCAATTTAATTTCAATGGTTTTCTGAGGATGCAGGCCGCCCGTGGACTGCAAAATTAGGCGCTCCGCATTGAAATTATACAGGCCTGCGCTTTCAAGCGCGCCGCTCGCGTTTTTGGTTTCGAAAGTGTTATGGCTGAAATTTGTGATGAATTGATAACCTTCCATACCTGCAAAAGTTCCAGTGGCCGAAGTTGCAGTGCCTTTTAAGGTTTTGCCAGCGAGAGAAGTTGAGGCGCCCAGATCGGGTCTTTGACAAGCACTTAATACAAGTATCAGGGCCATGAAAAACAATCTCATATCAAGAGGGTTTAAACAAAAATGCAATTGATTGTCAAATTAACATCCGGATGAGTTTTTCGATAGACGACCTGCCTTAGCTCGAGCTATGGTGCGGCAATGTTTTTATTAGTATTGAGTTTTATTGCTCTTTGGTGTGGCCCGTTGTTGTTAATGTCAACACGCCCAAACCATGCCGCCATGGTTTGGATCGATCGAATCGTTATCCTTTGTATTTTATTGTTGGTTTTGTTTCACATCATCCCCGAAAGTATTGAGCAAGCGGGCCTAGTGGCCTTTGCTGCGATTTTACTTGGGGCGCTGTGGCCGGTGATTTATCAACGGGCGTCTAAGTCCAACAATTGCCATTTACAACGTTCGTTGTTGTCGCTGGCTTCTGTAGGCGTGATTACGCATACTTTTTTAGATGGCGTTGCTTTGGCAGATGACGCTTATATCGGGATGGCGGTCATATTGCATCGCTTGCCTGAAGGCATGGGGCTTTGGCGCGTTGCGGTGACTACTTTTAACCGACGCTGGGGATTTATCGCTCTGGCGATTATTATGTTTTCAACGGCCTGCGGCTATTTTTTTGGTACCGCCTGGCTGGCGTTCGCTTCAGAAGGCTTTGTCGGTTTGTTTGAAGGACTCATGGCGGGGGTTTTGTTGCATGTGGTATTTCATAAAACACACGTGACCCATTCGGAGGATGAACATGAGTGATTTACCTTTAGGCCGATTATTTATGTTTGGCTTTGACGGGCATACACTGCCTAGGCGTGCCCGAGATCTGCTCGAAAAAGACCAAGCTTTGGGTGTCACGCTTTTTAAGCGCAATATTGATTCCAAACAGCAAGTTTATGATTTGAATCGCTCGATTCCTGGTTTGATCAGTGTGGATCAAGAGGGTGGTCGGGTTGCGAGACTGCGAGGTATTTGCACCGACATTCCGCCCATGCGTGAGATTGGCGAAGCGGCTAGGCGAAATCCTGAGCTGCCCTATCAACTGGGCTTTCAGATGGGCCGGGAACTTAAAGAATTAGGCTTTCACATTGACTTCGCGCCGATCATGGATGTGGATACGAATCCGAAAAACCCAATTATTGGCGACCGCAGTTTTAGCCGCGATCCCGATGAAGTTGCTCGCTTCGGTGCCCGCTTTATTGAGGGCATGCAGTCGGCTGGTGTCATTGCGTGCGCAAAGCATTTCCCAGGTCACGGGGACACAGACACCGACAGTCATCTCGATTTGCCGGTGATTAATCATGGGATCGACCGGCTTAATTATGTTGAGCTCGTTCCTTTTAGGGCTGCCATTGAAGCGAGAGTGGCTTCCATTATGACTGCGCATATTCTTGTGAAGGCGATTGATAGCGAGCACCCCGCAACCCTCAGTAAGCCCATTTTGACGGATCTGCTCCGAAATCAAATGGGATATGAAGGCGTCATCATATCAGATGATTTGGAAATGCATGCCGTTTCTAAGCGCTACTCCATTCGTGAGATGGTGCGGCTGGGTTTGCTCGCCGGTGTGGACTTGTTTTTGGTCTGTAGCGACATGGATAAAACCAGGGAAGCGATTGATGTCGCTCACGATTTGGTCGATCGAGGCGAAGTGCCCAGGCAGCGAGCTTTGGAAGCTTTAAATCGCTTAAGCCAGTGGCAGGTGTTTTTAGAATAGGAAGGTGAACTGATGACGGCGCAAATGATGGTCTCTCTGCTTTTGAAGGCTTTAGGGCCGGTTGCTTTTGGGATCGCGCTTGGCTATTTGGCGGGCCGAATGAAGCTCATTTCTGAAGAAGGCGCCCGCAATTTTTCAGGTTATGTCGTTACTTTTGCCTTGCCTATTTTGCTTTTTGTTAGCGCCTTTAACTTCACGCCAGCTCAACTGGAAGATCCTCCTTATATCTTGGCAATTGTGTTTTCCTTGGTGGGAATCTTTGTTCTGGGTGGGCTGATCGGCCATTGGGTTTTCAAGCTGCCTGTAGCAGAAACAGGTTTATTTGCCTGCAATAGCGGCTTTCCCGATATGGCCTTCTTCGGACTACCGGTTTTGTTAGCGGTGGTTGGGGCAGGAGCTCTGTTGCCTGTCATTATAGGTAATTTGGTCACCAGTATTGTCATGGTGCCGATCATTGTATTTATGCTCCAGCAAGGCAGTGCCAGGGCATCAGTACTTTCGATGGTGCTAGGTACACTGAAACAGCCAGTCGTATGGGCTCCTGTGCTGGGTTTGGTTTTGGTATTGGCAGGAATCAAATTACCATTGGCCGCAACGGATTCTTTGCAGCTAATTGGCGGCACTGCGGGCGGGATAGCATTGTTTACCCTGGGTGTGATTCTTTCCAGATTGCCCTTTCAGTTCAATTTATCCGTGCTGGCTGTGGTTGTTTTAAAAAATATCGTCATGCCATTGGCAGCGTTGATGCTATGTCGACTGCTCAGTGTTGAGTCTAGTTTGGCCAAAGGGGTTGTGATTATCGCGGCTTGTCCCTCTGGTACTATTGGCGCAATGCTATCATCGAAATTTTCAGTTGGTCAGCGAAGCATTCCTGCCGAAATTCTTGCGAGCAACGCTATTGGAATCGTTTCCATGGCGGTTTGGGTCGCCATGGTATCTGTCGCTTTTTAATCGCCAATAATGTTATGGTCATGCTTAGGTTTGTCTGTTGGAGCTATTTCCTGAAGCTTTTCCCCGGCGGTTCCCATGGCACCTGCTAGTTGAACGACATTTTCTCGATTTAAGAAACCTTCGAACCCATGGCAACGTTGCACATATTCCGTGAACAAAGTGGAATAGGGCGAATGGGTTGCAAATACCTGTCTCAGTGCAGCTGCGTTACACGCACCGACGATTTTAGAGACAAATTCTATTTTCTCTTTATCATGCAAAGTCGCGATAACGAAATCGATGTTTTTTACCCCAGAGGCATGGTCGCCATCGAGCACGGCATAAGCAATATGATGCAACCTTCTGCCATAGTTGCGCACATAGTCTTCGGTTGGCATGGGTGTATTGGCAAAAGAGTTAACCATGTAAGGCACATCGCTGGCTGAGATAACTTTAGCTGGAGAAAGTCCATCGTCACCATGAAGCGACCTCGTTGCGCAGGTGGCTGTATCCATAGTTGGGACATCGAAAGCGCCCCAAAAGTAGTAGTTGGTCAAACAAAGCAGTTCCAAGATTGCGTCTTCTCTATCCGATGCCAGAACGCGGGCGGCCAAATGATCCAAACCATTTAAAAGTGGCGCAACACCGAGCTTGATAGATAGCTCTTCCTGTTTGGCTAGCTGCTGCTCATCGCTCTGAGAAATAGAAAACGGCATGCCAAGTTCCAAAGAGTCGAAATCTATCAGATTCGCGCTCGTGTAACCCATTCGGTTGTAGGTAAAGTTCGACATATGAGTGAATGAAATATTCGGATTTGAATAAAATTGATTTTCTTGCGCTTCTGTATCGTAAAATCGAACACTGTGAGATTTTAAAATGGTCTTGGTTTGCTCTCTATCCTTAGTTCCAAATATTTCGCCTATGTACCGTGCCTGGGGTTTTGCTCTCGAGTTGGGGTACATCTTGTTAATCCGAACAATGTTGTCTTTATAATCTAAGCTTAGTGGCTCGAGCACAAAGAAAACGGGCTTATTTGCTCTATTAACTAGGCAGTAAATATTATGTGTGTCATTTCTAAAGCTCGCCTTGTACCGGTAAGGCGTCATTACATATAACTCTTTCAGATAAGAAATAGCATCCCCGGCCTGCACTTGGACTGCAACGCCACAAATGTTACCGAGAAGTTGGCCAAGTCCGCTTGACGCCCGACGTTCATAAATCTTAGGAAGATATTCGTTAAAATAGGCCGAATTTTTTTTATCGCCGGCTGGTTTATAGGTCATTGGATCAACGGACATAACTGAACTCCTTTTTAATCTAACTTGACGCCATCATGTTTTAATACTGCAGGATCGATCGAGTGGAGTTTCAAAAACTCCGGAATTTGAAGTAAAGTTTTCCCTTCATTCAACTTTTGAACGAAGCCTAACTCGCTATTTGCAATCTTGACGGCCTGTTCGTAAATGGCCTTCGCTTTGGCCGCTGGGAAGGCCAAAACGCCTGTGGAATCCGCGAATATCATGTCCCCAGGGTTGATATCGATGCCGCCACATTTAATTGGCTTGTTCATTTCGCCTGTTTGCGCTGCATTTCCATGAGGCACTGAGCCACGGGCAAACACCGGAAAGCCCATGGCGATGATGTCATCCACATCTCTTACGGCTCCATCTACAACCACGCCGGCGATGCCACGCACCTGGCAGGCCAAGGCCATGAGATCTCCCATGTGCCCTGAGGTCATATTGCCGTGCGCATTAAAAACTAAAACGGAGCCAGGAGGCGCTAGCGTTAGTGCTTCGTGCAAAGAAAGATTGGCAGCGGGCGGCACCTCAATGGTAAAGGCAGGACCAGCGGCTCGCATCGAGTAGTGCAGCGGCTTAATGCCAAAATCCATGATTTTCACATCGCTGCGGCCGGCATCAGCAATGTTGCCTGTCGATAGCTTTGGAAAACCGTTCATGATAGATTGAGCAATATTATTCATTTGATGCCTCTCCATTATTCCTTCAAATAATCATAGATGACGTGGGCGTATGGCAGCGTTAAGTCAGCAATAATATGTTTCCCGCCAACAATACGTTTTACGGGAAAATCTGCCACAGGGGCATTCACATGCGGTATTAAATGAAGCCGCGCGGGGCCGTACCAGCAGCCTTTGACGATCACTTCGGTAGATTTAAAGGACACCAGTTGTGCAATACAAGGCGTGCCGTCTACGCCCGGTATCAATTTTAGATTTACCTGTGGTTTTTCGAGTAATTCCTGAGTTTTATCATGTTCCATGGCGAGGTTTTCGTGTTTATATCCCATGGTACCAATGGCGACCGGTTGGCCTGCATAATGCAAAGTGCCTGTCAGGGTGTCTTTGGCGATTTGTAATTTAGGGTGAGCATATTTCTTTGGGAATCCCCAGATCTCTCGCCCAGCAGCAATGGGTGCCTCATCGTCCAGATACATTTGCACGACAAAGTTGCACGCTTCACCTTTATAGGTGCAAGGTATGACACAACCGCTCTCGGTGTAACTACCAAAACCACTACTATCGGGCATATTGATCCATTCGAAACTGATCAAATTGTCAGCGTTAGGCTCGAGTGGTTCTGGAACTGCCGCCTTGAGAACAGCTGCGTCAGTTTCATAGGTAATTATAAGAAATTCTCGGTCAATGAAACGATACGGCCCCTTAGGAAAGCTTGGGCTCATGATGGGCATAGAGGCCGCATTCAGTATATCATTTTTCTTCATGATATACTGACAATATTATATTGTTAGACTAGAAGTCAAATCGCTTTGCAGTATTCGAGTAAAGCGGTTTCAGTCATAAAGCCTAGGTCTTCCCCTGTTCTCGTTCGAACTGCTGCACCTTGCTGTTCAATCTCTTTGTCGCCAATAACCAGCATCAACGGTACTTTTGACATTTGAGCGTCTCTGATTTTGGCGCCTAATTTATCGCTACCCATTGGGACAGTCACTCTAAAACCAGCGTTTACCAGTGCACGTTCAAGATTTTTCGCGTAATCCAAATGCCTATCAGCAATACCCAAAATACGAATCTGTTCAGGAGCAAGCCAGAAAGGCAGGGCACCAGCGTGCTCTTCGATCAAGATCCCCATAAAACGCTCCAGGGATCCTAGGAGCGCTCGGTGAATCATCACCGGTCGTTCGTTTTGGCCTTCGGGGTTAACAAAGTTCAAATCGAATCGCTCAGGGTTATTAAAATCGAGCTGAACGGTTGAGCATTGCCACATGCGGTCTAAGCAGTCTTGAAGTTTAATATCAATCTTAGGACCGTAAAAAGCACCGCCGCCTTCGTCGACCTGGTAAGTTAAGCCATGACGTTCAATGGCACGCTTAAGACTCGCCTCAGCTTTTTCCCATTCTTCTACTTCACCCACAAATTTTTCAGGCCTTGTGGATAGATTAACTTCAAATTTAGAGAAGCCAAACTTGTTAAGCACCATTAAAACGAAGCCGATTACACGATCGAGTTCTTCGTCAATTTGATCCCAACGGCAGAATAAATGCGCATCATCCTGGGTGAATCCACGCACGCGCATGAGGCCGTGCATGACGCCAGCAAGCTCGTAGCGATAGACCGTTCCAAACTCAGCGTATCTAAACGGCAGCTCGCGATAGCTGCGCATTTTATTCTTAAAAGTTAAAATATGAAAAGGACAGTTCATGGGCTTGAGGACATATTCTTGTCCATCAACGTCCATCGGCGCGAACATGCTGTCGCGATAGAACTCCCAGTGGCCGGAGGTTTTCCACAAATCAGACTTCGCAATATGCGGTGAGAAGACCATCTCGTAGCCGTGCTTAAAATGCGCGTCGCGCAGATAGTCTTCGATGGCAACGCGCACTCTCGCGCCTTTAGGAAGCCAAGTGACTAAGCCTGCGCCGATCAAAGGATCGGATACGGAAAACAACTCAAGCTGAGGACCCAGTTTGCGATGGTCTCTCTTTTTGGCTTCTTCAATCTTATGCAGATGGGAATCCAGCGCTTCTTGCGATTCAAATGCGATGCCTGAAATGCGCTGCAACATTTCGCGGTTTTTATCTGCGCGCCAGTACGAGCCTGATACGCCGGTTAGTTTAAAAGCTTTGATGCTGCTGGCATTTGGAAGATGCGGCCCGCGGCAAAGGTCAACGAAGTCGCCGTTTTGGTAAATGGTGACAGTATCACTCGGGATCCAATCTAAAATTTCTTTTTTATAGCGCTGACCAAGTTTTTCGAACAAGCCGTAAGCTTCAGCTTTGGGAAGTTCTGTTTGCTCAAACGCATCGCCTTTTTTAATCAGGCGCTTCATCTCGGCTTCAATTACCGGCAAATCTTCGGGGACGACTGGCCTGCCAATATCGACATCGTAATAAAAACCATCTGAGTGGTCTTTGGGGCCCATGGTGATTTGCGCTCCCGGGTACAGCTTGATTATCGCAGCAGCAAGAACGTGTTCGCAGCTATGACACAGAGTGTCCCGAGGATTTTCATGGGCATGCATTGGTAGGCACGGCCGGTATCGAACCGGCGACCCCTACCATGTCAAGGTAGTGCTCTACCACTGAGCTACGCGCCTGCGAGCGGTGAATCAATCAATATTCGCTGCGTTTGTCAAGACGCCTTCGGGCGGATTATCACCAACCTCTTAACGGGTATCCGTTCCCATCGGTAACCTCATTTCTTCCAAATCTAATTAAATCTGCAAGCCACCAGCAGGCAGCCCCCAACGAAAGAGTCGCATGCGCCCCTAAAAGCAGCCCATTTTTGCCTTCTTTTGCTTTGTTCAGGCCAGAGGCAATAGCCACAGCAACCGTTAGGATTAACTGACCCGCGCCTTGCCCATTATTGTTTACGTAAAACTCCCCAGCGCCAAGCAGTCCGAAAAGCGCCTGAAGTATGAAGGCAGGCGCTTGGCTTTTTTCCTTGTAAGAGCAGGCAGCTTTGGGTAAATCGCTCCACCCATCTAAGCACTGACACTTTCCATCGGGGTTGCAAAAAGCTTGGCCGTCACACTCATTCGTTGACAAGCATGGTGCTCCGGAAAAGTGGGTGCTGTTGTTGGCGAGCACTGAGTGAGACAGAAAAACGAAAGCAGCTAAAAGTAAAATGCGCATTGTAATCTCCCAAGCTTTTCAAGCTAGTTTCCACGGATGATATTCCAGCCGTTATCCGAGTGTGGGAGCGTTTCGTAACGGTCCATTCTGAGTTTAAGTTGTTTTAAAGGGCCATCTTTCAGCGCTGCAGTCTCGCGAGCTATATCTTCATCGCTGTATTGAAGCGCGGCTTGGGCTGCGCTTAGAAATTTAATTAAAAGCTCGTTGTCTACGTTGAAAGCTCGATCGAATCCGCTAAGGGCTCGTTCGAAAGCCTCTCTTCTGAAAGGACTTTGGTAACCAGCAGCTCGTTCCAATTCGTCAATATAAGCGCTTCTAACAAGGTAGTCGGTATGAAACAGAGCTGCTTCTGGATGCTGATGAACTTTAAGCAGCAATATATGAGCATCTTCAACGCTTAAGTTGCTTACGTTCGCTGTTTCGAAGATGTTTCGCACCATATCCAAAGATAGATGTCGGTTTTTAAGCAGGTCGATCATTTTCTGATGTAGTGCCGGCTCCGGCATCGTTTTTAATAGGATATGTCTGGCGAGTTCCAAGTTATTGTTGTCCATTGCGTAAATCAGCGCAGGCAAACGTTGGAAATTCGGGTGGCATACTTCTGCGGCAGTCATTTTGTCGATTAATGCTATGCCAATTTCCTCGTAATGTTTGAGCTCCTTTGCTGCGCAGCCAGCCAAAGATCTTTGAGCTAACAAATTTAAAGCATGGTTATTTTGCCTGTCGAGAACGGCAATTTCTTCGTCGGGCATCTTCTCTAGAATTGACTGCGTTATGTCCGCGCTGCCAGTAATTAGAGAACGCATGAGCGCATTTTGGCCAAGGTGGTTGGTAACTTTCCCAGGTACCCGGGGCAAAGAATTAGTTGTAAAGACATCTTCTAATTCTAAGTTTGGCGTAGCCGAGTCGGCCCCCTGAGCTGCAGGAAAGGTAAAGATGTTTAGTTTTATCGGGTTGGTCGGTAGGATAGGCATCTTGAAGCAACAAACCAAAAGCTCATTCTATTGAGCCAACTTGCGAACAGCTTGCGCCCAAGTACGCTGGCTATGCTCTGCGCGTGAAGCGACGCTTTCTTTGTGGCAATTCTGAATTTGCAGCTGTTCGGCCGGTGTTTTGGCTAAAATGGCTTCTATCTCACGCTTTAAATCGAATTCAATTGCAATCATTAGCGCTGTATTCCCTCTCATATTTTGCATGGCAAAATCTTCAGGAGCCATTTTGTTTATTACGGCCAAGGCGACAGTATCCCCTATTTTTTCGAAAGCGCGCATTAATAAAGTTCGACCACTTTCATCTTCTCGCCATCTTAGTTGCGCAGATGACATTGAAGGCAAGAGGCGAAAGAAATCACTCATATTGTGTTGGATCGCTTCGTGTATTTCTGTCACACCATCCATTTCTGAGGGCAATAGTGATGGGTTTTCCCGCCTAATCTTCTCTTTGCTTTCGGCTCTAGCCTCCCCTAAGCGTTGCAAATGCTTTAGTTGAAAATCGATCTCGTCTGTATTCATTGATCTTGGCGTAAGAAACGCAAAAGCGGGATGCGCAGATGCGTGGCAATAACCTTCCCATGTTGGAATCTGCATTCGGTTTACAGAGGAACCTTGATTACCCATGAATCGGTTATATTTGCCCATCGGACCTTCTGCGCTTGGTTCGAAAGTATCTTTAGGGGAAAATGGTTCAGAGGGAGCGCTCTCCGACGGTTCTTGAGTGGGCCAGTATTTGGTGGGCAAGTTAGTCGCTGGTCGTATGGGCATGAACCTTTTTTCGGTGGGTTTCGATGATTGTTGCTTTAGGCTTTTCTCTTCATTGTACCCAAAGTTCGGATTCAGCAGGTGTAGGGGCGGGGGCTCTGTCGTTCACTTGTACGTGAACGGTCCTGCTAATGCCTGCTTGCTCCATGGTGACGCCGTATAATTGATCGGCTTTTTCCATGGTGCGCTTATTGTGGGTGATCACAATAAATTGTGAAATCTTTGACATTTCGGCCACCATTTGGCTGAAGCGGTCTACGTTAGCTTCATCTAATGGCGCGTCCACTTCGTCTAATAGACAGAAAGGGGAGGGCTTGATGAGGAAGATGGAGAAGATCAGGCTGGTGGCGGTCAGCGCTTTCTCACCGCCGCTCATGAGTGCAATAGAGGCAAGTTTTTTGCCTGGCGGTTGGGCGAAGATTTCCACGCCAGTGTTTAAGAGGTCTGCTGGATTGGTTAGCTCGAGCCACGCTTTGCCGCCTCTGAAGAGTCTTGGGAAGACTTGAGAGAAGCGCTCATTGATGGCGTTGAAGGCTTCTTCGAAACGCTGTTTGGTCGTTTCATTGATTTTTTGAATGGCGGCTTCTAGTTGGCCTAGGGCATTTGCTAAGTCTTCGCTTTGGGTGCTTAAGAAGGTGTAGCGTTTGCCGAGTTCAGCGAATTCTTCGATAGCGCCTTGATTGATCGGGCCTAGGTTATCCAGTTGGCGTTTAAGTGTTTTAAGCTCGGCTTCGCTGGTTTCGGCGTCAAAGTTTTTATGATGATAGTCGTGGATGATTTGCGCTGGGAGCAGTTGGTACTTGTCGTAAAGGCGCTTGTTTACGGCTTCAAGGGATAGTTCGGCTTCGCGAATTTCTAGGAGTAGTTTGTGCGTTAGCTTCTGCAGAGCATCGATGTCTTGGCGTTGCTTTGAAATGCCGGCTTCTAGGCCTGCCAGAACTTGTCTTTGTTTGGCGCAGGATTCTTGCTCGGCGATTTGGTTTTGCTTAAGCGCCGCGAGTTCTTTGGTGGCTGTTTCGATTTTTTCGGCGGCTAGTTTCGCTTGTGCGTGCAGCTGGATTTCATCTTCGGAGAGTTCGCTGAGTTGCCGGCTTAGGTTTTGGATTTGAAGTCTGATGTCTTCGATATTTTGAGTGGTTTGTTGTTCGGATCTGGTTAAGTGGCTTAAGCGCTCTTTGGCTGAAGCGGCTTCGATTCTAATGTGAGTGAACGCTTCGCTTTGGGCTGCGAAATCGGTTTCAAATTGGGTCATCTGAAGCTGATGAGCGGAGAGGTCCATTTCCAACTTTTGATGCACTTCTAGAGCTAGGGCCCATTTGTCTTGTAGGGCTTTGAGTTGGTCTTCTGAATAGGCTGGGTTGACTTGCAATTTGGCCGATTCGGATTCTAGTGCTGAAATTCTTGAGCGCAGGCTCTTGTCACTGCTTTCGCGGTTTTTGAGAGCTTCTTCTAGGCGGGCTGCGCTTAAGGAGATCGTTTGCTGTTGAGTTTTCAGGGCGTCTAGCTGATCGCGGGTGCTTTGTTGTTCTTTGGTTAGGACTTCGATGGCTAGAGTGCTGGACTCTAGTTCGGATTGAAGCGTGGTGAGTTCGGCCTGAAGGGCAGCGATCTCGCGTTTTTTGACTAAGAGGCCGGCGCTTTTTACGCGGTCGCCTGCAACGCATGAGCCGTCGATGTCGTAAAGTTCACCGGATTTGGTGATTAGGATGATGCCTTCTTGGCGGGCTTTCGGCCATTTTACAAGCGCTTCTTCGGTGTTTTCGACAATGTCGAATTTAAGCGGGTTGTTGGTGTCGGTGAAAAAGCGCAAGCGGCCTTTTTGAGAGAGTTCGAGGCCTGTGAGCAGATCTTGAACCAGGTAGGCTTCTAGGCGATCGCCGCAGGCGTCTTCGATCAGGCTTTCGAAGGATTCTGGGATATCGACTAGCTCGCCTGCGCGCTTTAGGCCGGCGTGTTCGGGGCGCTTTGGATCTTTCAGCGATTCGATGAGGGCGCTTAGGCGGCCTTGTTTGGAGGCGAGGCTTGCTGCTAGCTTTTGCTTTGATTGATTGGCTTCGTTTAGGCGGTTGTTTAGTTCGCTGAGTGCCGTTTGAGCTGCGCTGATTTCAATTTGACGCGACTGTTTTTCTTCGTTTGTCTTTTGAATGTCTGCGGCAAGCGACTGCCTTTGGCTGTCGGCGGCTTCGAGTTGAGTTTTTAGAAGAGCGGTCTCTTGTTCTAAGGTTTTTTCCCGCTGTTTGGCTTGTTCGCGCTGTTGAATGCGCGAGTTGATTTCGCCCTGAGCTTGAGTGGCTTCTCGGGCCGCCTGCATGATCTTGGATTGAATTAAGTTGGTTGTTTGATGATAGCCAGCGCGGGTAGCGGTTAGCTGCTGCAGGTTGGCGGAGGCGATGCTGACGCGCTGTTCTACATTGGCGTTTTCGGCGGCAACGGTTTGTTTTTGGAGGGCGAGTTGCTCTTTTTCTGCGTTGAGTTGTAGCAGTCGTTGCTCGATGCGTTTGGTTTCGTCAGCAGTGTGCAGGGCTTGCTTTTGTTTGGAAGCAAGCGTGCTTTCGGTAAACTGGATATCCCGCTGGGACAGCGCGATGGAGCTGTCTACGGCTTGGATCATGCTTTGTGTGAGGTTCAGCTTTTGCTGCGCATCGTTTAGCAGATCACGTTCCGTTTGGACGGCAGCTTCATGGCTGGCGATGGCTTCTAATTGATTTAAGAGCGCTTCTTCTGCGGCGCTGTGTTGGATGCGGTGAAACTGAGCTTGGTTGGTGAAATCGAAGAAACGGATGCTGGCTTCATGTAGCTCGAAATCGCGGATTTGGGCGTTTAGATTTTGAAAGCGCTCGGCTTTTTGGGCTTGTTTTTCCAAAGAGCCTAAGCGTTGCTCGACTTCCTTGGTAATATCATTAATGCGAAGTAGGTTTTGGCTGGTGCTGTCCATTTTTCGCTCGGCAGCAAGCTTTCGCATTTTATATTTGGTGATTCCAGCGGCTTCTTCGATGATTTGGCGACGGTCTTCTGGTTTTGCTTGTACTAGGCTTGCCACTCGGCCTTGTTCGATTATCGAGTATGCTTTGGTTCCTACGCCGGTGCCCAGAAAAAATTCAGTGATATCTCGCAATCGGCAAGTGCGTTTATTGATTTCATATTCGGAGTCGCCGTTTCTGTAGAGACGTCTAGTGACTTCAATTTCATCGAAATGACTGTATTCGCTAGGAACTAATTGACCGTCGTTTTCCAGTGTTAATGACACTTCTGCGAGGCCCATGGGTCCGCGATTTTGTGATCCATTAAAGATAATATCCTGCATTTGATCGCCACGCAGGTGTTTGGCGTTTTGCTCACCCATAACCCATCTCAGGGCATCCACGACGTTCGATTTGCCACAACCATTGGGCCCAACAATTCCTGTAACGCCAGCATCAAAATGAATAACCGCTCGATCGGCAAATGATTTAAAGCCAAATATTTCCAGCCGCTTAATCCGCATGGGCTTAGACTAGACAATTTTTGAAAGTAGTGCTATCCAGGTCCCTCTTTTTTACGCTTGCTTGCCCCGGAGTCTACCATGCGATCCAAAGGAACCCTGGTATTTTTATTTTATACCCTAGCTACTTTATTAGTAGGTACGGTGTTTACCCTTGCAACCCGAGAGATCTTTGGGTTTTTCAGGGTAATGGATACCCCATTGCTCGGACAAAATTTCCTTTTGTCAAACTTGGTAGGATCGGCGCTCGCGCTTATAGCTCTGATTTATAGTGCTTTTTTGAATCAAAGGGCTAGAGACTTTATCGAACAATGCATTGAAGAATTGCATAAAGTCGCATGGCCTTCTTGGATGGAAACACGGAAAGCGACCTTCACGGTGATTCTGGTGTCTTTGATTGCAGCGCTTATATTAGGCTTTTTTGACTCTATTTTTGGTTGGCTATCCAACCATGATTTCTTTTTGGGATAAATTATGACCGAAACAACAGCAGATTTAAAATGGTATGTCGTGCATACCTATGCAGGATTTGAGAACAAGGTAAAAAAAGGCCTTGAAGATAGGATCGCTCAGTATTCGATGGGAGAGCGATTTGGCGAGATTTGGGTTCCGACCGAAGTTGTAGAAGAAATTAAATCGGGCGTTCGTAAGTCTCAAAGCCGTAAATGCTTTCCAAGCTACATATTAGTTCAGATGGACTTTTCAGATGAAACTGCGCATTTGGTGCGTAACACTGCGAAAGTAACTGGCTTTGTGGGTAATTCTAAAAAGCCTGTACCTTTGAGCGCTGCTGAAGTTGAACGGATGCATGCGATGGTGCATGGCGCCCCTAAAGTCCGGGCGAAGATTGAGTTTGTGGAAGGCGACCAAGTCAAAGTAATTGAAGGTCCGTTCGCAAACTTTAGTGGCGCAGTGGAAGAAGTGAAGCCCGAAAAGCAGAAACTGCGTGTTTTGGTATCTATTTTTGGCCGTGCAACACCTGTTGAATTGGATTACGCGCAAGTAGAGCGTATTGCGTAATTCCAAAAGTCTGCCTAAGAAAAACGAGGAAAAATTATGGCAAAGAAGATTACAGCATTTATTAAGCTGCAGATTCCGGCAGGAAAGGCCACACCAGCCCCACCAGTAGGACCTGCGTTAGGTCAACACGGCCTCAATATTCCAGGTTTCTGTAAAGAGTTTAATGCTCGGACACAGGATCAAGCTGGAATGGTGATCCCGATCGTGATCACGGCTTATTCCGATAAGTCTTTCACTTTCGAGTGCAAAACACCCCCAGCATCGATTCTGCTGAAGAAAGCTGCCGGCCTTAAAACCGACAAAAAGCCAGGTGCAGGAGCTAAAAACCCAGGCAAGGAAAAAGTTGGTAAAGTGACCCTCGAACAAGTTGCTCAGATCGCTAAAACCAAAGCGCCTGATTTGAACTGTTACGATGTGGAAGCTGGAATTCGAATCATTTCAGGTACTGCCCGTTCTATGGGCATTGAGGTTGGGGCTTAAGAATGTCAAAGCACGGTAAAAAATTTATTCAGGCGAGCAAAAAAGTTGAACCTCAAAAGCGTTATGCTGTGAGCGAAGCTTGTGCTCTTGTCAAAGAATGCAAAACTGCAAAGTTTGATGAATCGGTTGATGTTGCGATGAACTTGGGTGTAGACCCGAAACACGCTGACCAAAACATCAGAGGCGCAGTCGCTCTGCCTCACGGTACCGGTAAAACTGTCCGTATCGCTGTATTTGCTAAAGGCCCTAAAGCTAAAGAAGCTGAAGATGCTGGCGCAGATGTGGTTGGTGCTGAAGACTTGGCTACCCGCATTGAAGGTGGCTTCATGGACTTCGATAAAGTGATCGCATCGCCAGATATGATGGCTGTTGTGGGTAAACTTGGTAAAGTTCTTGGACCTAGAGGTCTCATGCCTAACCCTAAAGTTGGCACAGTGACCATGGATGTGGCTAAGGCTGTTAAAGAAATTAAAGCCGGTAAGATTGAATTCAAGGTTGATAAGACTGGAACACTTCATGCACCACTCGGTCGCGTGTCTTTTTCAGTTGAAGATCTTCAAAACAATTTGAAAACTTTGTTTGCAGCAGTATTGCGCGCCAAGCCTGCGACTGTTAAAGGTCAGTACGTACGCAAAGTAACTCTATCATCAACGATGGGCCCTGGTGTGAAACTAGATGTGTCCCAGATGATGACTGTAGCTGAGTAGTATTTAAGATTTTGAGTCAATGACAGCAGGGGCTTTTTTAATAAAGCTTAAACAACCTGCCGAGACATAAGTGTGAATTTTCCGCGAGGATTAAACAGCGCATGTCTCGATTTATTTTAAGGAGATGTGCGAATGGAACGAGCGGATAAACAAGAACAGATTGAATTTTTAAAGGGTGTTTTTGGTTCTGCTGAGTCAATTGTTTTGACCAGCGTCCAAGGCCTGAATGCCACCCAAATAGCCACGTTGCGCCGCAACCTTCATGAGGCAGGCGTTGGTTTTAAAGTAATTAAGAACAAATTAGCTCGCATCGCTTCTGACAGCACTCCTGTCAAAGCTTTGTTCGAAGACTTCGCAAACTCAACCGCAATCGCGTGGAGTGACACAGACGCTGTGGCACCTGCGAAGATTTTGGTTAAGTTCCAAGAAGGACTAGAGAAATTTGAGATTAAGGCTGGCTATAACGCTGGTCAAAGACTGGATTTGGCACGGATTAAAACATTCGCCAAATTGCCAAGTCTGGATGAATTGCGTGCGCAGTTGTTGGGCGCCATTAATGCTGTACCGGCTAAGTTGCTGGCTCAGATTAACGCTCCAGCATCGCATGTGGTGGGTGTAATTTCGGCAAAAGTAGAAAAGGATAAGGAGTAGTAAAAATGGCAACAAATATTGAAAAATTAGGCGAAGAACTATCGGCTCTTAGCATCTTGGAAGCTTCAGAGCTTGTCAAAATGCTCGAAGACAAATGGGGCGTAAAAGCCGCATCCGGTGGTGGCATGATGATGGCAGCAATGCCTGCAGCAGGTGCTCCTGCAGCAGCAGCTGAAAAAACTGAGTTCGACGTTGTTCTTGAAGCCGCTGGCGACAAGAAGATCCAAGTGATCAAAGTCGTTCGCGAATTGACAGGTCTTGGCCTCAAAGAAGCTAAAGATCTCGTCGACGGCGCTCCTAAGACCGTGAAAGAACACGTGTCCAAAGCTGACGCTGAAGCAATGAAGACAAAGCTTGAAGCAGAAGGCGCTAAAGTCTCTATCAAATAGTTAGAACTTTAAGCGAGTTAAATCGGGAGAGGGTTTCAGTAAAATGAAGCCACCTCCCGATTTTTTTATGGCCTCACCCCCAGCCCCTCTCCACCAAGTGGAGAGGGGAGTAATCAACGTTTTCAAGTCCCTCTCCAGGTACTGGAGAGGGATTTAGGGTGAGGTTACACCCGTCTCAAAAACGCCACCCAGGTGCCGCCGTATTTCTTCTCGCGAACAAATTCATAGCCTTCTGGCAAGGTGAAGTCTTCTTTGCTCTTGCAGCGAAAGACCACCAAAGTATCTTCATGGAGGCAGGGCTTTAAGTCTGACCAAAATGATGCTTCAAGCTTCAGGGTATAAGGCGGATCGACAAAAACCAGGTCAAAAATGCCTTCTCCAACAACGTTATATTTAACGAAAGTTAAGGCATCACATTCACGGAGTTTGCAGACTGAACCTAATTTGAGCTTGGCGATATTCGCTTTCACGCAGGCGGCAGTTTCACGGGATTTTTCAGTGAAGAACACAGTTTTGGCGCCTCTAGAGATGGCTTCAAAACCGTAAGCGCCGCTGCCTGCGAATAGATCGAGCACTTTGGCGTCTATAATATGTGTGCCTAAAGACGAGTAAATGGCTTCACGCACTCTGTCGCTTGCTGGTCTTACAAGATTTTCATCTGCTTCATTTGGGACGTTAAATCTTTGGCGCACCATTGTGCCGCCGGTTATTCTGAGTGTTCCTGCCATGGGCTTTATTCCTTAGAGCATGATTTTGTGTCATACAAGCGCTTATGCAAGTTGCGCATCAGGCTGTAAAACAAAGTTCATTAAAACCGGTCGTTTTGATAGCAAAAAATCAAAAGCAGGCTGAGCTGTTGTACCGGGACGTTCGGTTTCTTTTGGGTGAGCAGGCTGGTTTGGCATGGTTGTTAACGCCTGAAGAGCGCACGCCTTATCAGGCGACTTCACCTGATCCCGTCTGGCATATGGAGCAATTAGCGATTCTGCAAAAATTGGTTGCGGATGAGCCATTTAAAGTTTTGATCATGGCACCTCAGATGCTGGCGGTTAAGATTTTGCCGCCTGAAGTACTTTTGGATGAGCTTGAGTTTCTTTCTCACGGGGGCACGATTCCGCGGGATGAATTGGTGAAGCAGCTTTTGCATGCTGGTTATACTCAGGTAACTTCGGTTGAAGATCCCGGTACTTTTTCGGTGAGGGGCAGCATTGTCGATTTTTATTGGACGGGGAATGCCCATCCTGTTCGTGTGGACCTTTTCGGGGACGAAATCGAACGGTTGTATTTCTTCGATGCGGGAACGCAAAAAAAGATAGAAAATTTGGACGAGTCCCGCTTTGGCTTGGTGCGCGATATTTTACTGACCGATGCCAATGTCGCGCGAGCCACGCAGGCGCTGAGAGATTTGGCTGACGAGCTAGAATATCCAACGCCTAAACTTCGGGAGAAGCTGGCGGATTTATCTAATCGCATTGCTTTTTTTGGTGTTGAGGGATTTTTGCCCGCTTTTTATGAGCGGCTTGGGTCGATTTTTGAATTGCTGGGTGGGGCGCAGTGGCTGTTTGAGGATTTTGAGGGTGTTTGGGATGCAGCGATGCTGCAGCAGCTCGATTATGAGGCGCATTATAAGACGGCTTTGGTTCGAGGGGAGTTGGCTTTTGAGCCTGCTGGGTTTTTGTGGAGGAGAAGTGAGATTGAGGGGTTGGTGCCTACGGGTGCGGGGAGCCCTCTTCCCATTTTGGTTAGCCAAAATCTCTCTCTCCCGGAGGGAGAGGGTAAGATCTTGGCGTTGGTTAAGAGGGTACATGAGCTTCACCGAGATGGGGTTTCGGTGCTGCTGCCGGTTGGTGGGTTGGCGGGAGTGCATCTATATAAAGAGTTGTTGGAGTCGCATGGAGTTCAGGTGCGGCATTTAACTTCGACGTTTAGCTTTTTTGCGGCTTTTCAATTTAATACGTCCATTCATGCTTATACTTTTGTCGCAAAGCCCGAGCCTCCAGCGCAGAGTTCAGTGTTTAGTGATCTTGGCTACGCAGTATTTTCGGAAGACGATGTTTTTGGCGTTAAAGCCAAGCGGCAGGTCGGGAAAAAAGGTGGCTTTAAAACCACCCTGGCCGATTTGGAAGTGGGCGATCCGATTGTTCATGTGGACCATGGGATTGGATTGTTTAAAGGCCTAACGCGCTTAAACGTGCGGGGCATTGAACAAGATTATTTGCTGCTGACTTATGCAGGTGAAGACAAATTATATTTGCCGGTGCACCGCATTAATTTGATCCAGCCTTATTCAGGGGCCGAAGGTCAAAATCCTCGCCTGGATAAACTTGGCGGGCAGGGTTGGCAGACACGTAAGAAAAAAGTTCAAGAAGCTGTGTTGGCCATGGCTCAGGATCTACTCAACTTGTATGCCAAGCGCGAACTGGTCAAACGGCCGTTGTTCAAGGCGCCTGAAAGTCATTACGCAGAATTTGAAGCCGAGTTTCCATTTGAGACGACGCCAGATCAACAAAAGGCTATCGATGATGTTTTGAGCGATATGCAAAAAGACAAGCCGATGGATAGGTTGATTTGCGGTGATGTTGGCTACGGCAAAACAGAAGTTGCCATGCGAGCAGCCATGCTGGCTGTATTAAGCGGCAAGCAAGTGGCTGTTTTAGCACCTACGACGATTTTGGCCCAACAGCACGGTATTACATTCAGAGAGCGCTTTAAAAGCTCCGGCGCCCGGGTGGAAGTGGTGAGTCGCTTTCAAAAAGCGAGCCAAATTAAGGACATATTGGCTGAGGCTAGAGATGGCAAAGTTGATATCTTGATCGGGACGCATCGAATTTTGTCTTCGGATGTTGGCTTTAAGAATTTAGGTCTTGTGATCGTTGATGAAGAGCAGCGCTTTGGCATCAAAGACAAAGAGCATTTGAAAAAACTTCGCACGCATACTGATATTTTGACGCTATCGGCCACGCCGATCCCCAGAACGCTTCAGATGGGCTTTTTCGGTATTAGAGATTTGAGCGTGATTGAAACGCCTCCGGTCGATCGCAGGGCCATTCGAACGTCTTTGGTTCGTTTTGAAGACGAAATGATTCGAGAAAATATCTTGCGTGAGTTGCAGCGCGGCGGTCAGGTTTACTTTGTTCATAACCGCGTCAGCAGTATTTATGCGCGGGCTGACTACCTGCGTCTTTTGATCCCTGAGGCACGTATTGAAGTGGGCCATGGCCAAATGAACGAACACGATTTGGAAGACACCATGATTCGGTTCATGAAGCATGAGTTTCATGTGCTGGTATGCACAACTATTATAGAGACAGGCATCGATGTGCCTACAGCTAACACGATGTTTATCGACCATGCCGATGATTTTGGTTTGGCGCAGCTTTATCAGTTGCGCGGGCGTATTGGTCGTAGCAAAGAGCGTGCATTTGCTTATTTGGTGATTCCAGGAAGCGAAGAGACGCTGACGCCTATTGCGCGTAAGCGGCTGGAGATTTTGCAGCGCTTTAGTGAACTGGGAGCAGGATTTAGAATCGCGCAGCACGATCTGGAGCTTAGGGGCGCAGGCGATTTGCTAGGTAAAAGTCAGCATGGGCATGTGGCAGCAGTGGGTTACGATTTGTATTCGGACCTCTTAAAAGAAGCGGTGGAGCAGCTGAAAGGTCAAGCGCCGCAGGAAGCACCGGATCCAGATATTCAGGTGCCTCAGGCAGCGTTAATCCCTGAAAACTATATTTCTGATTTGGGCGAGCGCATGGGTTACTACCAACGCTTGGCCAGTGCTGAAACCGAAGGGGCTCTGTACGAAGTGATCGATGATTTGCAGGCGCAGTTTGGTGGTGTGCCTGAGGAAGTTCATGCTTTGGTGCAGGTCATGATTCTTAAAAAAATGCTGCAAAAGCTATTTTTGTTAGGTCTTGAAGTTACTAAAACGCATTTGGTGTTTTCGTTGGGAGATAGAGCGCGGCTCGATCCGTTGAAACTAGCCGAGTTTGTTAAGGCACAAGCAGCCGCGTGGTCGCTAACACCCAAAATGAAACTGCTCTTTGCGCATGATGGCAAAGAGAGCTGGTTTGAGCTAGCGAAGCGAGCTTTAGGTTTGATTGCCACACATGGCGTTTGAACCAAAGCCAATGCGCGTATTTTTACGATCGAAATGAACGTAGTAATTTTCCATAGTGACTTGGCCTAAAATATTGAGGCCGACGCCAGCGTTGGACCCAAATCCGAAGAAGCATTGACCGTTGTCTAACTTTTTAAAGTAAGTGCTCGGCTTTATGCTTAAAGTAGTGGAAGGATTCCCTATGGCAATGTCGACATCAGGTAGGTTCGCTAAAGCGCTGTTTTCAGGACAACTGATATTCTTGCCTGTGCCGGTTGGTTTTGAATTATTCTTGCAATCAATCCCGGTTATTCCTGCACCGCCTTTAGATTCAATTTGTGCGACAATTGCACACAAAACTGCGTTTGGGACAAGATTCAGTGTTGTCCCGCTGTCAACGATTGTGGCCATTGTGGAATCGAACGAGCCCATGCTGTTGCCGTTGATGCTGACGGTTGGCGTATTAATCACATAGTAGCTCGGGTCGATTGTGGGTGTATACACAAAGGTGCCCTGAAATGCGCTGCTGGTGCCGCCGAAATTTATCTTGCTGTTGGCGTTATTTACGCCGCATAGCAGCATCGCAAATTCATCTAATATCGGCGTGCTTGTCTTCGCTGTTTGATTTACCAGTTGGCCAAAGAAAGCATGTTCTGGTGGATAACCCGCAGGGTAGAGTTCCTTTCCTCGGTAGGCTAGCCCCAGAATGTTTTCGTTTTGGGCAGAGCCTGGTTGGATATACCCATACAGCACCGGCTTAATGGCAGTTTGATTCAAGCAATTTAGGCCTACAGTTCCATGATACCCGTCAATGGTGTTATTACCGCCGGCACCATACATTATGCTGTATGTGCCGATAGATTGTCCGGAAGGGGTAAAATTCTGACCACTCGCTAGGTCTAAGTTGGAGCTTCCTGTATCGGCAATGGCAATTACTGGCGTGCCATTAACCTCCAGCGAGACATGGTATTCAGAGCCGCGGGTTTGCAATGGGCCTTTAAAGATTTTGTTTGTTTGATGAGCTAGAGGCACGCCTTCAGTATCGCAGACAGGTTGCTCTGCAGATTTGCAGGCCGTGAGTGCCAAGATAATAAGCAGAATGGGTAAGCAGTTCATGCTGCCTACCATAGCGTTAAGGGTTTTTTGAAAGCAACAAAGCTTCAAGCGTTAGTTGGGCATTGGCGTGTCTTTTCAAATTTTCTTGAGCTTTAAATAGCGCTTCTTTGAATTCTGCAGAGGCGTCTTGACTCCAGGCAGTAAAGAGTGAGTTCAAGTCCGCTTTGTCTTTGATTAAGCGGTCGATGAGCTCAATCCGGCCAAATAAACTTGTTGGAATTTCTGGCGCTTCAAGTTTATTGGCTGGGGAGCCGCCGAAAAAGATGCGTTGGCAGCGAGAAACCAGCGTTGGAAGCAACGAGCGGGTGTCGGGGGCTAGCAAAATAAAGAATTGGCCTGATCTGGGCTCTTCAAGCGTTTTTAATAAGGCGTTGCTGGCCTGCTTGTTGAGTAGGTGTGCCTTGGGGATAATCCAAGATGGATTACCTGATGCGCTGATTAAATCGCGTATTTGATCAACTTTGATTTCGGACTTTTGTTCGTTTTCAGGTTCTAAAAATCTGAGGCGCGGTGAGCGCTTTTCTAAAACGTGTTTGCAGCTGGTGCATTCACCGCACCCATATGGGATGGCTTTATTTTCGCATAACAGCCCTGCGCCGAGCTGCAAGGCTGTCTGCTCTTTGAGATCTTCGTTCTCGCCCAAAAATAATAGAGCGGTTCCGAGGCGATTTTTGTGAATCGCATTCGTGAAACGTGCCTTTAATTCAAACATAGGTGACATAGTTGCATAAATACACTAAGAGACTAGAGGGACAATACGCAATTATGCAATCTTTGTCCCCTTTTTTTGAAGCGGCAAGTGCCTGAAAATATTTCGATTTTATATTATTGAAGAAATAATCGAGTTATTAAACAAATTAGTCTAGAGGACTCGACGTCTTCTGCCGCCTTAAGAGAAGATAGTATTAGATAAAGGGTTTCCCAAATGCAAACCCGTTACAGGAGGACTTGAAAATGGCTGAGAAAGTCGTGCGCGCAGGAATTGAGCGCAAAAAAGGATGGCTTTACTATCTTGATAAAAATCTGAACGTCTATCGTGCGAAAATGGTTCGCGGTGGCGAAAAGAAGAAAAGAGGTGAGCATCCTGAATTGGTCTTGAAGACCGACATGAAGAGAGACCAAAACTTCTTATATTACGTAGATAAGGCCGGTGATATCGCTCGCGTTAAAGCAAGCCGCGGGGGTACTGCTCGAAAAGGCAAGAAACGTCGTAGAACAGCTGAACAAAGGAAGGCCATGTTAGCAAAGAAATTAGCCGCTAAGAAAAAGAAAGTTGACGCCAAGAAGAAAAAAGTTGCAGCACAAGCTAAGAAGAAAGCCGCAGCTCAAGCTAAGAAAAAAACCTTAATGCTTAAGAAAAAAGCAATGGCTGACAAGAAAAAAGCCGCTGCAGTGAAAGCAAAGGCCAAAAAAGCTAAAAAACCAGCTGCTAAGAAGAAATCAGCTGCCAAAAAGCCAGCTGCTAAAAAAGCAGTCGCTAAGAAAAAACCAGCTGCCAAGAAAAAGCCAGCAGCTAAGAAAAAAGTAGCTGCCAAGAAAAAGCCAGCTGCTAAGAAAAAACCAGCTGCTAAAAAGCCAGCTGCTAAAAAACATAAAGCAGTAAAAAGCTCAGGCAGCAAAAAATCAGCTTCTAAAAGAGCTGCTTAGTTCCTGAGACGAAAATCTTGAAAAAGCACGGGCTAATCCCGTGCTTTTTTATTATGCTAGAAGCAATCATGGAATTTTATGTTTTCCTACTCATTTTTATAACCGGTGCCTGCGTTGGCAGCTTTCTAAACGTGGTTATCCTGCGTTTGCAGAGCAATGAACACCGATTCTTAACCCAGCGATCCTATTGTTATCACTGCCGGAGGACGCTTTGGATTCGTGATTTAATACCCATTGTCTCTTGGTTCTTTTTGCGTGGCAGATGCCGATTTTGCCGAACGCGCGTGTCTTTTCGGTATCCGGCGGTTGAGTTTTGCGTGGGTCTTTTTGCCCTGATATGCGCTCTATTTGCGGGAAACTTGGTGCAGGCATGCGACGTGTTTATATTTTGCACGGTTTTGCTTGCCATTGGTTTGATTGACTTGGATTCATGGATGATTCCGTTGCAATTGCCTGCGATCATGACCGTAGCTGGCTTGTTTCTGGGCTATTTTCAAAGCGGATACCTGTTTGGAGATCGTTTAATTGGGATGGCTGCCGGTTTAACGTTCTTTTCTGTGTTTTTGTTAACATCAACTTGGATTTTAAGAGCGTTAAAGCGCTTGAAAGCCGATGAGTACGCCATGGGATGGGGCGATCCAATTTTAATTGGCGCGATTGGGGCAGGGCTTGGATGGCGGCCGCTGCCGATTATGATCCTGCTGGCAAGCTTGCAGGGCATCTTAATGTATAGCCTGTTTACCTGGACACGTAAGCCTTTACCTGAGGACGACTGGGTGCCGCCTCAAAAATCTATGCCTTTTGGGCCATTTTTAGCGCTGTCTGCGATTGAAATCAGCATGTGGAATTTGATATATTATTAAGTAGATGAAATTTGTTATTCTTATTCTGTTAAATTTTGCTGCGATTGGCTGCTTTTTAATGTTTGCCAGTCATGAGAATAAGAAGCTCCTTGATGGCTTGGAAGTATTGGGCAAGCGAGTCGAGGCGGATGGCCCCGTTTGGTTACAGGCGGAGAATCTGAGCCAGCTGAAAAACAAGCTCGAAGATAAAATTGCCAGTGTCACGTCGCTCGACAGTCAAAAAATAAAAAAATATAATAAGCTGGCTGCGTTTTTAAGCAATTTGCCAAAGCAGATTTCTCTGGAAAGTTTTTCTTTAGAAGGAAATACGCTCAAAATTAGCGGCAGGTCCGAATCCAGCGCGGAGCTCGAAAGCTTTTTGGCCAGGGCAGGACTGAAATTGGTCGATTTGAAAAAAACGGCCTTTGAGGCGGTTGGTAACTTATGAAAACGCTCCTCATCAGTTTTGCCGTTTTTTTATGGGTAGTCCTAAGTTGGGGTGGTGCGCATTTTTTGTGGCTGCAAGATGAAATTGTCTATCGCCAAATGCTACTCAGAAAAATTTCGGACTTGAGCTGCCTTCAAAATAAAGTGGACCAAATATCGAAGCAGCAATATTTCGAAAAATATACTGAAGTTTTGGAGCAGTTGCAGTGGAAGCTGGATAGGAAAATTCCTGAGACCGATCAAGTTGCTGGGGTTTGGACGAGCGTGGCTCGTGCAGCGAAAGAAGCCAAAATTGCTTTAGTCAGTTTTGAGGTCCTGTCTACGACCAAAACCAATAATGTCTTTCAAAAGCGCTTACTAATTAAAACCAGCGGTAAGTTCCCTGGGGTGTTTGCCTTACTCGCCAGACTATCCGGCGGTGGGCGAATCATGAAACTGGAAAGCTTGGTTTATTCAGATGATGAAGCCGAGATGGTTATGAGCGTCTATTATGGGGATTGGACCAGCGTCGCCAGAGCAGAAATGCCGAGGGTCTACGATTGTGACAATGATCTTTTGGACCTTGGCACGGCTCCGACAATTCCTCTTGAGCAGCCTCTCAGCGTGATAAGGCTAAGACGTAATCCATTTATCGACACCCATGTGTTGAAATCAGAAGGTCTTCACTTGGTCGGTGTTGTAAATGAAGGCGATGAATGGACGGCCATCCTCGAGGATGCCATGGGAGCCTCCAAAATCGTTTCGGTGGGAGATTCGGCGCCCGGCGGTTTTACCGTCAGTTCGATTCAAGAAAGCCATCTGATTCTGACTAAGAATGGCGCCAACACGATGTTGACCTGGAGCGAATAATGAAAATAACGTTATTTTTTATTTTGTTTGGCGGTCAGCTTTTTGCACAATCCATTGAACTGAATGATGCGCAGCTAAGCAGTCCATCTGACGATCATATTGCTTTCATTGAATTTAGAAACGCCAAGGCTGAAAGTGTTTTGGAGCTAATCCGTCTCAAAGGTAAGTTGCAAACAACTCATAAAATATCCGTCGGTAAGTTGATTAATTTACGATTGGTAGACACCACATGGCCTGAAATATTACAAGCCGTAATTAGTGAGACTGGCACTCCGGATAGCACGCCAGCTCTTGAAATATCCGGGGATTAGCGTTAAAGCCTGGTCCCTATGTACAGCACATCCGATTTTCGCAGGGGCCTTCGCATTCTTTTTCAAAACGACCCCTATCAAATTGTCGAGTTTGAACACCATAAGCCCGGCAAAGGTGCTGCGATTGTACGAACACGACTCAGAAATTTGCTGACTGGATTGACCATTGACCCTACTTTCCGCTCCGGTGATAAAGTTGGTGTGCCTGATTTGAATGACCGCGAAGTTCAATTCCTGTACAACACCGATGGTATTTTCCATTTTATGGATCCGGTATCGTTTGAGCAGTTTGAAGTTCCACAGAAGATTTTGGGCGAAAGTGCTGAGTTTTTAATTGAAGGCCTTGCTGTATCTTTGTTGTTTTATATGGGTAGGCCCGTCAACATTGAATTGCCTAAGAGCGTTGTGCTCGATGTTGTTGAGTGCGCGCCTGCGGTGCGCGGAGACACTGTGAGTGGTGCGACCAAACCGGCTAAATTCCACACAGGCTATTCCTGCCAAGTGCCTTTGTTTGTGAACGAAGGTGACAAAGTTAAGATTGATACCCGTACTGGTGACTACTTAGAGCGCGCTTAATTATAGGTCGATGATAACGACCTGATGCTCCGGCGTTTCTTCAGGTTGTTTTTTAGGCTCCTTTGGCGCTATCTCTCCGGGTGGGGGCAAGATAATCCCTTCGGGCTGATCTTCGTCTCGCTTTTGGCGATCGTTTTCTTCTTCAATAACCCAAGGATCTGGTACTGTGGTGCCAACTTTCATGAATTTAGAATATCAGGCTTTTCAGTTTGCGAAATCGAAACATCCATCCAATTTGGTGGCGGATATCAGACAATTGTGGAAAGCCCTGACCGTTGATAGGTCGGAGTCTTTGTCTGACTATTTCAGAAAGCCAGGTCTTCGAAGAGCCTACTTGGGCTATTACATGCCATTGTACGCGGTGAAAATCGCTCGATTGCTGGATAGTTTGAACTTGCCGTTTAAAGCGCCGAGGGTTCTGGATTTGGGTGCAGGACCGTTATCAGCCACTTTGGGCGCTTATCTATCATTTGGCGAGCTGGGCAAAGTGATGGCAGTCGACCAAGATTTAGGTCCGATGCGGTCGGGCCTGGAATTTTTTGAAGGCGTTTTGGGCGATAAAAAAATGCCCGATATTAAGTTAGTGCGCTCCAATTTAAAGGGCCCGCCGCAGTATTGGAAGCCAGATTTTGAAGCTGATTTAATTTTGATGGCTCATGTGCTCAACGAGTTTGGTGAAGGTGAGCGGCATATTGAGGAAAAGCAGCAATTAATTGTGCATGCAGTTAATAGGCTGGCCCCTAATGGGGTGTTGTTAATTATTGAGCCGGCTTCGCGTTTGGCCAGTCGAGACATCATGTGGATTCGTAACTGGCTTTATGAAAGTGGTCAGGTTGAAATTTTAGCGCCTTGCCCGCCTAAAGTACCTTTTTGTCCGTTGCTAGCATCTAGAAGTAATTGGTGCCATGCGGAAATACCGCATATCAGGCCACAAGAATTGTTTGAGATTGATCGGAAGATTGGTTTCGACCGTGAGTTTCTTAAATGCAGCTATTTGGCCATCGCCAGGCGTGACTCTGGGTATAAGTCTAAAACAGATTGCCGCATTGTTAGCGGCCTCATGAACGCGGATGGGGTTTTGAGGCGTTATGCTTGTACGCCGAATGGATTGCTAACGCTCTCGCAGCATCAGCAAGACCCGATTCAGATCTTATCCAAGATGATTCGTGGGGATGCCACAGACCCAAAAAGGTGGCCGAGAAATGTGATTAAGGTTACGAAAGAATAGTCACCTACATCGTCATTGCGAGGAGCGTAGCGACGCGGCAATCCATTTTAAAGCTAGATTGCCGCGTCGCTACGCTCCTCGCAATGACGGGGTGGTTGCTTGGTAGAGCGCCTTGGCTTTAGCTAAATCAACGGTTTTACCTTCGCTTAAATCCAGAAAATATTGGCATTGCCACTTCTGGGTCTGCTTTGCTTGATGCGAGGTTGCGTCTTCCCATGGCCCATATACTCGGATGGCGCGCTTTCCTTCTTTATCGTTTTCGGTAACGATATTTTTGCTCACCAGCACAGATTTCGGGAAAACAAACTGGCCAGCATGGCGCCCCTTGCGGCTCCAAATGACAAACAGGTCGATATCGTCCGATGCGTCAAAGGGCTGGATGGGGCCGTTATTTTCCCGTTTCCAAAGGGTAACAAATTGGCCAATCTTGGTAGGCGTTGATTTCGCAATTCTAAATAATATTTTGCAAGTATTCAGAGTGAAAAGCCAGGCGCCGTAATCTTCGCTTTCGGCCTCTGGTCTGATGTCCAAAATGCGTAAATCCAATGGCTCGAAAACCTTGTTTTGGCTGATTAGGATTTCATTTGGCACGTTCTCACTCATTACAATTAGTATGCTTTTTTGATTAAAGCTTGTCAAAATACCCAAAGAATCTTAGATTTTTTTACAAGATGGCAGAACAAGGCGAAGAAAAAACCGAGGAGCCGACCCCGCAGAAGCTTCGTAAAGCTCGGGAAAAAGGCCAAATTGCCAAAAGCCAAGACCTCACTTCTGCCTTGATATTTGTTGGCTGTTTGGGCGCGTTAGGTGGCTTTACCACCTGGATGGTCCAAAAAATGAACGCTTTGCTCATGTTAAGCATGGGCTCACTTCATAGCCAGCAGTTAGACCATGCGGTGGTCGCGGTGCTCAGGGAAGGGGCTTGGACCTGGCTTTTGGTCTCAGTACCTGTTGTGGGCACAGCTTTTGTTTTTGCTTTGATTGGCAATTACGCCCAGGTCGGATTTTTACTAACTTTGGAGCCTTTGAAGCCTCAGCTGAATAAAATTAACCCGATTTCAGGGGTAAAGCAGCTCTTTAGTGTCAAGAGACTGGTAGAAGTCTTAAAGCAATTGGTCAAATTTATCATGGTATCGACCGTGGTTTATTTTGTCTTGCGTGATGCCGTCTATGATTTGGTGAATATGCAGCAGCTGGAGCTATGGGAAGCGCTGCCTATTATTTATGATATTTTAAAAGATATTTGCCTTAAAGTTGCGGTGCTATTTTTGGTTATCGCCATCGCTGACTTTTTTTGGCAGCGCTATAGTTTCAACAAAAGCATGCGCATGACCAAGTACGAAATCAAGCAGGAGTACAAGGAGGCTGAGGGCGATCCCCAGATGAAATCCGAGCGTAAGCATCTCGCTCAAGAAATGATCATGCATGGCAGTCAACAAGCGGTCAAAAAAGCAGACGCCGTCATTACCAATCCCACTCACTACGCAGTGGCCATCAAATACGATGCCGAAAAAAGCTCCGCCCCGATTATTATTGCCAAAGGCATGAATAAGAACGCAGAAGTGATAAAATCAATCGCAAAGCAATATAACGTTCCCATTTTGAGAAACGTTCCGTTGGCTCAGGCGCTTCATAAACTGGAACTAGACGAAGAAGTTCCGGAAGAACTTTACGAAGCAGTGGCAGAGGTGCTTAACTTTGTTTACGAATTAAGGAGGAAAAATGGCAGATAGGATACAAAACAATCTGGCAACGAACGTTTCTAGGCTCCCTCAGCAGGATGAGTCCCTACGACCGGCTGATTTGGATGTCCTGAAATCGCAGATTACCAACGCGCTTCCTGCTGCCATTGCCCCTCAGCCTGCAGCAGAACAATGGCAAATGATTGGGCTTAGCAAATCGCCCGACGCTTTGAGGCTGGCAGGCCTGGGTGAATGGCATTCCAGCGCTCAAACAGCCGCACATGTGCGCAATGTGTTGAGTCGCGTAGATGCCAAAATTACTCAAGGGGCAGCGCTTCAGCCTTTTGTGGAACGAGAAGGCGCCATGGCCAAGGTCTTGAAGCAGTACCAAAGCTATGTCGAGCAAATCTCGCGGGAGCGCACGTGGAAAAACTGAAAACTTTGAAAGCCATTAAGGGCTATACCGATCCCGAGCTCAAATCTATCGCTCAAATCGCCTATTTCATGATGATGCAAGGCAAGATGGATGATGCGCAAACTTTGTTCGAAGGGTTGGTGGCCATCGACCCGACTGATGAGTATTACTACCGAGCGCTGGGCGTATTGGCGCAAAAGCGAGAGGATAGCCACTTAGCTTTAAGACATTTTGGCTTTGCGATTCAACTGGCCCCGCAGCAACCTCATGGTTATGTGAATCGGGCAGAGGTTTATATTTACTTGGATCGCAAACATGATGCTGAAACCGATTTGCAAGAAGCGCTGGGAAGAATGAGCCGGCAAGACCAAATGCTGTCACAAAAGGCCTGGGCGCTCTATCGAAGCTTAAAGACCGCTTAGGATTTCGAAGCTTTTATCTTTGGGCCTTAAGACCAGACGGTTGACATCGTTCACCGCAGTCCATTGCTCGCCGGCAGGCATGGCAATAAGGCTGTGTTGGTTATAGAAGTAAAACACGTTCACATTGCCATCTTTCTTAAAGATATTTTGCACATGCATTCGGATGGTGACTTCTTTCACGTGTGCATAAGTCTTTTCGAGCTTTTCTTGCAGTTGCGCGTAGTTGTAATCGTCGTTTGGATCAGCGGTGCCGTTGGATTCAGAATAATCAGGCGAAACCAAGTTCATGATGTCAGGCACTGAGCGAGACACGATGGCGTTTCGATATTCTTCCATAAAGGCAATAACAGCGCGATTTGAACGGTTGTCTTTGACACTGGTGTTTGCAATAAGTTTTGGCTTACATGCTGCGACGACGAGAATTAAACCAAGCACGAGGATCTGCGAGATCGTTTTAGTTGACATGGACGAGTCTCCTTGTCTATTTAGTAGCGGAAGGGGTTCAGATGAGCAACCGGGTTTCTTGTATTTTATTTCTCCCCTTGGTCCTTTTGCTCAGCTGCCAGACCAAAGAGCATTGGATTCCAGAAGGGGCCGCCGTGCCAGACACGGTGACCATCGGCATTTCTCAAGAGCCGGATTCGCTCTTTGGTCCGTTCAAAGAAATGATGGTTTCCGAAGAGGTATCTCGCATTGGGCTATACACTTTAACGGCTTTTGACGAGCAATGGCGTCTGATACCTTGGGCTGCCAAAGAGATACCGACCATTAAAAATGGCAAGTTGGAGCTATTTACTGAGAATGGTCAGCGTAAAATGCGCACGACTTGGGAAATCAGAGACGACTTTTTTTGGCCGGACGGCAAGCCCTTAACGGCCGACGATTTTATTCTGGAATATCAAATTGAAAAAGATCCCACCCAGGAAATTATTGACCGGACCAAAATCGAAAAAATTGAGAGCATGCAAAGTAAAGGCGCTAATAAAAAGACGCTGGTGGTGACCTGGAAAGAACCTTACGCCTATTACCATAATTATAGAAACCACGATGCCTTGCCCGCGCACATCGTTGGGCCGCTTTACAAAGCCGCCCCTGAAAGACTCAAAAAAAGCGATTTCGGGCAGGCACCCCTCTTGGCCGGGGCTTTCACCATAAAGGAATGGTCGCCAGGCGAATTCATTCGCGCGGAAATAAACCCGTTCGCGCAAGGCTCGCGCAAGCCTAAGGTAAAAGAAGTTGTCTTCAAGGTGATACCGCAGACCAACACGCTCGAATCCAACCTGGTCGCTGGCGATATCGATGCGATTTCAACCGTTGGTCTCGATCTCGACCAGGCGCTTAATTTTCAAAAGCGATACGGCGATAAGTTTAACTTTTTTTTCACGCCGGGCCTTGTGTGGGAGCATATTGATTTCAATCTGGATAACCCAATCTTAAAAGATAAGCGCGTGCGTCAGGCGCTGGCTTATGGCGCTGATAGGGAAGGGATTTCGAAACTTCTATTTAAAGGCAAACAGGCTGTTGCGCACGGAACTGAGCCTGAAAAGTCGCCGTATTTCAATGCCAATGTGCGGCAGTATGGCTATGACCCTGCGAAAGCGCAGCAATTGCTGGAGGAAGCGGGTTGGCTAAGAAAAACGCCTAATGGCATCAGAGAAAAAAACGGGGAGCCACTCAAGCTCATCCTTATGACGACCTCCGGCAACAAGTCTCGCGAGCGAGTAGAGCAGCTTTTACAAGCTGAGTGGTACAAAATCGGTGTTAATATCGAAATTCGAAATCAGCCAGCGAAAACGTTCTTTTCAGAGACGCTGCACAAACGCAAATTTAAGCATATGGCGTTGTACTCTTGGTATAAAGATCCGGTGGCACTGTCTGACACCATTTGGCGTTGTGACAATATCCCCAAGGCATCTAATAATTACATGGGTCAAAATATGAGCGGATTTTGCGATCCTAAAGCAGATGCTTTTCTGAAAGCGGCATCTTTAGAACTGGACGATGCGAAACGGGTGAAGATCGCGCATGATTTTGAAGCATTGTTCGCCGAAGAGTTGCCTGCGCTGCCACTATATTTCCGAGTTGAGGTGAGTGTGACCAAAAAGGGTCTGAAAAACTGGAAGCCCACAGGGATTTTGCAGCCGGTGACTTGGAATGCTAAAGACTGGAGTTGGTCACTATGAGACGGATGCTCTCTCGCTTTTTGCAAATGGTCGTGATTTTGCTTGGTTTGAGCGTCTTTCTTTTCGCGCTGATGCTCAATATGCCAGGCAATCCCGTTGATTTGTTGATTACCAGTAATCCTAGAATCAAAGCAGAAGATATCGTCAGGCTCAAAAAGCTTAAAGGCTTAGATAAGCCTTGGTATATCCAATATGTCCGTTGGGCATGGGGATACTACGAGCCTACGCGCGCGCCGGAAGTCGATATTTTGATGCCAATCCCAGAAGCTGAGCTGCCTGCACCCCAAGATCGCGCGCGTTTTTTGAGCGCAAAGCTTAATAAGCCGGAGCAAAGCGCCGCGCTTTTATTCGGCGGTGAGATTTCAGGTGGACGGGTTTGGTATGTGCTCAAAAATCAGGCCGGCCTTGAATCGGTTGGGACTGTTTTGATCGATCCTAAGATTGAGATAACTGGGCAGCTGGCGGTATCCCCGATACCGAATCAGGTGGTTGAGGAAGCGGATAAGTTTTCTGTCGATTTATCGAAGTTTGTTACTGGTAGTACCGGTGGGCTGACTTATGAGCTGGATGTCGCAAGTCCTGGATCCATCGATTCGAAGGGCGTTTATACCTGGAAAGAAAGGGCTTCTGGCCAGAGGGCCATTTCATTCTCCGTGAAAAATAATCTTGGGGAAAAGGCGCTAGGCGCGTTTGCTGTAGAACAGGATCCGATTCCGAATCACCAGCTGTTTAATCGTGGCTTTGTATTTATCTTGCTGGGAGATACCAGCGCCCTTGGCTTTTCGAATACCTATAAAAGACCTGTTTGGGATTTGCTTGGGGGGCGTATTGCCAATACCTTGGCGCTGATGATTCCCGCACTGCTGTTTTCGTTGCTGATTGCGTTGCCACTGGGAATTCTAAGCGCATATCGTCAACATACCTGGCTGGATTATGTTTTGAACTTCTTGGCATTTGTCGGGATTTCATTGCCGGTGTTTTGGTTTGGCATCATGGTTATGTTTTGGTTTTCGGAATCCTTGCAATGGTTTCCGGCTGGCGGGATCGAAACGCCAGGTATTCATCGGCAGGGATTTTTGGCGGTGCTTCAGGATCGCTTCGCACATGCTGTGTTGCCGGTAATGGTTTTGTCTATTGCGTATGTGGGACGTTGGCTGCGTTATATGCGGGCTTCCATGCTCGAAGTGTTGCCGGCAGATTATATTCGCACGGCACGCGCTAAAGGTTTGTCTGAGCGCGTGGTGATTTTAAAGCATGCGCTTCGAAATGCGTTGATTCCCATTGTGACCATTTTGGCCTTGTCGGTGCCTTCATTGTTTGGCGGTGCAGTGCTGACTGAGACGGTGTTTTCTTGGCCCGGTATTGGGCGCTTGGAATATGATGCCATCGCGAACAGCGATTATTACGTGGCCATTGTGGTGTTTCTGATTTTGGCGTTTTTAGTCATGCTCGGCAATCTGCTTGCGGACTGGCTCTATATTGCGGTCGATCCGCGGATGAGGAAATCATGACCGAATCCTTTGGACAGCTGGTATGGCGGCGGTTTAAAAAGCACCGCTTGGCTTTGGGCTCTGCGTTTATATTGGCGATTTTGGTGCTGCTCGCACTGGCGGCGGGGCTGATTCAGTCTTTTTTAGGTGTTTCTCATGACATGGCTTCGTTGGAGTTGGTCAATAGACCGGCTGGTTGGCCGTATTTACTAGGCACCAACGAGCTAGGTCAGGATGTATTTACGCGGCTGTTATTCGGTGGACGTATTTCGTTGGCTGTTGGCATTATTGCGGCCATCACTTCGGCCATTATTGGTTCTATTATTGGACTGCTGGCAGGTTATTTTGGTGGTTGGCTCGATACTTGCTTGATGCGTTTTACCGATGCGATGCTGTCGATACCGGTGTTGCCTTTAATGATCGTCTTTTCGGCCATCGATTTGGAAATCATGTTTGGGCCTTCGAGCTTAACCAGCGGTAATTTTTCTTCGGTGGTTAAACTGATTATTATTATCGTATTCTTCGGCTGGATGACGGTGGCCAGGCTTGCCAGGGCGGCAGCGTTGCAGCTAAAAAACCTAGAGTTCGTAACGGCGGCTCGTTCTCTTGGGGCTGGCAACTTGCGTATATTGCTGGTTCATATTTTTCCCAATGCCCTCGCGCCGATTATTGTTGCTGCGACTTTAGAAGTGGGTGAGAATATTTTGTATGAAGCGGCTTTGAGCTTTTTGGGGCTTGGGGTCCAACCGCCCGTGTCTTCTTGGGGCAATATGCTTAACAATGCGGTGGACTACATCAAGACCGATCCTAGTCTGGCGTTTTGGCCTGGGTTTTTTATCTTATTGACCGTGTCTTGCTTTAACTTCTTTGGAGACGGCTTAAGGGACGCCCTTGATCCGCACCAAGTAATGAAGCATTAATAGAAAGATTATGATTCACCAAATTACGGTTTCAGACCTGAAGGCCAAAATGGCCAGTGGGCGCCCGTTTCATTTTATTGATGTGAGAACGCGAGAAGAATGGGACGAGGCCAAAATTCCTGGCGCAATACTTATGCTCGATATGCCTGCCGTGGATATCGAAAACCTCGATAAAGACGCGGACATCGTCTTTCAATGCCGCTCCGGTGGACGCAGCCAGCAGATGGCGGAGCGATTTGCAACGCGCGGCTTTACCAATTTATCGAACTTATCAGGCGGAATTTTAGCATGGCAAAAACACTCCTAAGATGGATGAAGCGCTACGGGCCTTCTGAAATATTTGGTACTTTGGGCGTGTATGCCGGCTATTATCTGGTCGAGCATTTTTCTCATATCGGCTGGATTGAAGCTTATGGCGGTGCCATGGGTGAAAATGTCGGCTTTTATGGCGTGATTCTTTATCAAAGGCTGAAGGCGCGGGAGAATCTATGGCATATTCTGGCCGAATTTGGCCCTGCTGAATTGCTCGACAGCTTGATTTTACGGCCTGCAACTTTATACGTCGGCGTACAACTTTTAGGACCCGGCCTTGGGCTATTGGTTGGTAAGCTAGCCGGGGATTTGGTGTTTTACATCCCGGTGATTTTGACTCACGAGTTCATGAGAAAGCGCGCTAAAAAGCGTGAATAATCCGCGTTAGATACTTGTCTAATATGGGTGTGGCTATTAACGGTTTTCTTTACTTTCCAACTGGTCGATTTAAACCAGGCATCCATTGAACAATTGAGAACCATGGACGGCGTCGGCCTCAAAATGGCCGAACGCATTGTCGATCACCGCAATGAAAAAGGTGGCTTTGCGAGCCTGGAAGACTTGCTGCTGATTCAAGGCATGAAGCCCAAGCTGTTCGAGAAAGTCAAAAGATTCGCGACCATTGGCAGAGCGCCCAAAAGCAGCCCAAAATCAAAGCTCCCTGCCGTTATCTCAGACGAAGAAGTAGACGCTTTGCTGACTGGTTATGGCAAGGAGCCTTCCGTGCAGACAGTGCAGGAGCAGGCGCTCAAATATGCGAACGCTCACCCAGAACAAATTAGGAAATGGATATCTCGGGCCCGCAAAGCTCATTGGCTTCCCAAGTTTACTTCAGGCGTTGACCCAAGAACCAGTCATCTGGAATCAACCGGGGAAAAAACAGGCGGAACAGAAACGCAAGGCATGAGACATGGCAACGATCTCAGATTCCATTTCAAAGCTGAATGGCATTTCAACAATCTGATTTTTAATCAAGATGAAGTTGGACTGGGTCGTGAATTTCTGCGCCAATCACTCATGCGTGAGCGAATCATTGGCCGCATTAACGAGGCTTATTTCGAGCGTCGGCGGCTGCAAATCTCCAAGCAGATACAAGATGCGCCTAATAGCCAAACGAAAATCGAAAATGCGCTCAAAGTTCAAGAATTAACGGCTGAGTTAGATGGTCTAACGGGCGGCTGGTTTAGTCAAAACCTTGGTTTGTGACCGGAGTCTGACATGAAAGTGCTGATGTGCTCAATTTTGATATCTCAAATGGCTTTTGCCAGCGTAGAGGCTCGGGAGACCGTGGAGACGCTAGCGTTGGGGATTGGAGTTACATCGTTTTTAGCCATGTTGGCGATGATTCCCATTGCGGTAAATATGAGCGATCTGGAAGAACACGCTGTGAATCACCCGGTAGAACAGGCTGCATTTCGAGCGAAATATGATGTCAGCATGATATCTATTTTTAGCTGGGTTGCCGGGTTTGGTGCAGGGCTTTTGTCCATGGCAGTAGGGATTCCTCCGGCTGGCGTATTGTGTTTAGGCCTTGGCTCGCTCGTCTCTCATATCAGCGGGATCTATGTAGACGCGCTGATTTTCGATTCCTGGCGAGATATAGAGCGTGAAATCGAACGGGGCTCAACCGCATCTCGAGACAAAGCCGTTGTATTTGGAAACAGCATTGCTAACATAGCGCTGCACAGTTTACCCTATCTGGCTATATTAGGTGCTGGTGCACACGCATTGGTTTCTAAAAGCCTGGCCTCCCTTTCCCTAAGACGGCAGGCGTACTAGGTTTTTGGCTTATGAAAGAACCTGTGTATATCATTGACGGCTCTGGGTATGTTTTTAGAGCTTACTATGCCATCCGATCTTTGAGTACCAGCAAGGGCGTGCCGACGAATGCCGTTTATGGTTTTTGCACCATGTTGCAAAAGCTCATTAAAGATCATCAGCCTAAGTATTTAGCGATCGCCTTCGATACCGGTCGCAAGACTTTTCGAAGCGACATGTACCCTGAATACAAGGCGCATAGGCCGCCACCACCGCCTGATTTACCGCCTCAATTTGATCTGATTAAGCGGCTCGTGGACTGCTTTGAAATCGCTCAGTTTGCTGAAATTGGCTTTGAAGCGGATGACGTGATTGGAACACTCACCCGCCTCGCGCGTGAAGCTGGTCATCCTGTGGTAATCGTCACGGGCGATAAAGACATGATGCAGCTGGTATCTCCAGAAGTATCCCTTCTAGATGAGCTCAGGGCTGCAAAAACAGGCACAGAACTCATGGTCACGCCTGCTGAAGTCAAAGCCAAATTCGGCGTTATGCCCGATAAGGTCATCGATGTATTGGCCCTCATGGGAGATGCGTCCGATAACGTGCCCGGCGTGAAAGGCATCGGCGAAAAAACCGCCATTGAACTTATCCAAGAATACGGCTCACTCGAATCGGTGCTCAATTGCGCCCCGATGATGAAACAAAAATCAAGGCGCGAGAAAATCCTTCAAGACAGCGATTTAGCGAGGCTGAGTAAACAGCTTGTGAGCATTGACTGCCATGTGGATATCGAATTCGATTTGGCCAATTTGGAAAACAATGGCCCTAATCTACTCAAACTCAAAGCATTCTACGAAGAACTGGAGTTTAGCCGCTTATTAACCGATTTGAATAAGCCAGTAGCGATAGCTGCCCAAGTTTTAGATCCAGTCGGCTTAAACGGTGTTGCCCATGACGCCAAGCGATATCTTAAACCTGGCGAAATCACTGGCGATCCGATGCTCGCCAGCTATATGCTAAACCCCGATGCCAAGCACGATTTAAGCGCTTTAGCTGAGCAGTACGGCATTGACAACGTAAACGAGCTTACCCAGCTCCTAGAAGACAAAGTTCGCGAACAAGGCTTTTGGGAGCTGTACAAGAATCTCGAAATCCCCGTCGAAAATATCCTAGCCGGCATGGAGCAAACGGGCGTTTTAATCGACACCAATTTGCTTGCGCAAATGAGCGAAGAATTTGGAACGCGGCTCAAAGAGTTAGAGGGTCAAGCCTATGATATGGCTGGTGTAGAATTTAATCTGGCGAGTCCAAAGCAAGTCGGTGAGGTTTTGTTTGGCCGTCTCGGCCTAGTGAGCGCCAAAAACTCCAAAACTAGCCAGTCAACCGGCGCTGATATTTTGGAAGATTTAGCCAAAGTACATCCACTGCCTAAATTGCTCCTAGAACACCGCATGTTGTCCAAGTTGAAGGGTACTTATGTGGATGCCCTCCCCAAGCTGGTAAAGCCAGCCACGGGCCGGGTGCACACCAGCTTTAACCAAGCGGTGGCAGCGACTGGCCGTCTATCTTCCAGCGATCCGAACTTGCAAAACATCCCGATCAAAACCGAAGCGGGAAGGCGCATTCGTCAGGCTTTTATCGCAGATCCGGGCTGTGTTTTAATAGCACTTGATTATTCGCAAATTGAGCTGCGGATTTTAGCGCACGTTACCAATGATCCGCTCATGCGCGATTCTTTCGTTCACGAGCAAGATGTTCACCAAAGGACAGCCAGCGAGATTTTTGGAGTCCCATTTGAAAGCGTGAGTGCAGCGCAAAGGCGCGTGGCCAAAACCATCAACTTTGGCCTTCTATATGGTATGGGCGTCTACAAGCTTAGCGAAACCCTCGGTATCTCCAGAAGCGAAGCGAATGTCTATCTGTCCCGCTATCATGAAAGATACGCCGGCATTTTCAAATGGCGCGATGATTTGATGAACAGCGCGCGCGAGTTGGGTGAAGTTCGAACGCTGCTAGGACGCAGGCGCTTTTTGCACGATATTAAATCCCATAATCGAATGCTGGTAGCACGCGCTGAACGCATTGCGACCAACACGCCCATCCAAGGCACAGCCGCCGACATGGTAAAGAAAGCCATGATCGATGTCGATGCCTTTTTAAAAGTGAATTACCCAGCGGTAAAAATCTTACTTCAAGTGCACGACGAACTGGTTTTAGAAGCCCCCGAAGGGATCGCCGAAGCGGTAGCGCTTAAAGTTCAGCAAGTGATGGAGAATGCTTACGCGCTGAATGTACCGGTCAAGGTTCAGTTCGGGATCGGAAAAAATTGGGCATTGGCGCACTGACGATTTGAATACTGGAAAAGGCCTGTGGTACTAAATTGATGATCGTCACTTTAAAGGCGATTTAAGGAGATACCATGCGTCAATTATCAGTAATCGGCTTAATGCTAACTTTTGCTCTTTCAAGCTTTGCTTTCGAAGGTGAAAAACATGAGTCCGAAAGAACTCAAGTCAAAATCAAAAGAGATCGTCGCGGTAATGAAGTTCGCCGTGAAGAAAGCAAAGAATTCCACAAAGAAGGACGTCCAGCTCCAAGAGACGTCAGAGAAGATGCACGTATGAACGACGATGCTCGTTTGAACGATGCACCACGTACAGACATGAACCGATAGTCTCGGTTTTATTTTTCCCTCTTTTCGCAAGAGGGAAAAATTGGTTGAATTATTGAAATCCGATGTGCTAGTACCTCGAGTGTCGTCGTTAATGGCGATTCTAGGAGATATCACATGCGTCAATTATCAATCGTTGGTTTGCTTTTAACTTTTGCTCTTTCAAGCTTTGCAAACGAAGCTGCTAAGCCAACTGCAGACATGCCTAAAGTAGAAGAAATGCAAAAACCAGCTGCAGGTCATCCCAAGAAAAAGAACTCAAAGAAAGAAGAAGCAGCTCCAGGTGCTCAAGCTCCAAGAGCAGAAGCAGCTAAGCCAGAACTCAAAATGCCAGCTAGCAACTAGTCTTACGGCTAAAACTTCATGGCGATGGCATCCGTCGCCATGATTGGGCTACCGGTCGATCTCTGTGCCAACCAGCCCCAAACTCAGCAGAATTAAAGTTAAATCGTCTAGGTCAGCATTTTTCAAAAAAACCGGCAATGCGGATGCATGTGCAAACGCTGGTGTCTTGATTCTCACCCTGCCGGGCAAATTTGAAAAGATGAGATCACCTTCCGGAGCGCAATCAACGGGTGGATCTCTGGTTTCTTCAAGTTTCACCACCAGCCTGGACCAAATATCTCCAGTGTATGGGGCGTAGCATGCTTTGAGGCTTGGACCGGTCAAACCGTAGGATAGCGCTTCGGCCAAACTGATCGCCCCGATGCCTGAGAGCTTTGTTTTGAGGCGTTTGGACCTCAAAAAGCTGGTTCTAAAATGCTCAAGATTGGTGTTTAGGAGCACTAACAGATAGTCCTCTCTGAGAAATTTCAATATCTGCCTAATGAAGTGAAGATGGTAAGCGATTTTTTCGGCTTTTAAGGTATCGGCTTCGACCGGATCGAGCCCTGCGGAAATTCTAAAAAAATGCTCGATAATATTGGGGCAGATGGGGTTAATACGCCTAACGATCTCAATGCTTTCGGTGGCGCTTGAGTCTTCTAGCAGCTTCTCGATGCCTTGGTGCAGCCAGCCAATTTCTACGTGGGTTTTAAGAATCTTTCTCTCGCTAAGAGTGAAGCGAAAAAAAATGGGGAAGGGTAGGCTTTCGTTAATCGGCCCCAGAGGGTAATCGATTTGCCCAGGCAAAAGGCCTCTAAAATGCGATTTGGCTAAGTCTTCTTCGGTCGGCGATAGAATAAACTCTTCATGCATAAATAGGAATCAGTGGTTGAGCTTTATCGATGGGGTAATGTTTTCTTAAGGGATGCCCAGCAAACTCTGGGTATAAAAGAAGCCTTTTCAACCGCGGATGGCTTTCAAAATGCACGCCAAACATGTCGTAGCATTCTCTTTCCAGCCAGTCAGCGCTGGTGTAAATTCTAGCCAAACTTGGTGCATATAGGGGCTCTCCCGGTTTAACGATCAGCCGTAGCGTATGTCCCAGCTGGCTACTTTTGAAAAAGTAGAAAAGCTGGATGCCATTTTCATCTTCATAGGCGAATAAATCGAGCAACTGATCCAGTTGTCCTTCAAGATCATCGCGCAGCATCACAGCCATAGCCGGCAAATGTGCGGGCGTTTCCATGCCGTAGAACGAGCCCTCCATGGCTGTAATTTTAAACCGGTCGGTGAACCGCTTTTGGGTCAAAAGTTGCATATCCTGCCGTCTTGTGAGGAATATTAATGTTTTTGGGTAGCTGATCTTTCACCCACAAAAAAGGCGCGAGCTTATGAGAAACGAGATAGACTTCTTTGCTTTTTTTCATAAAACTCCACGGCGATAGGCCCACCAAACAGTAGGCACTGCAATGATGAAAAAGGGGAAGACTAAAAAGCTGAACCCAAGGGCCAGGCTTAAAAAAGCAAGTAGACAAATCCGTTCAAAATGCTTTATCGAATATCTGGGGTCGCCAGATTGTTTTGAATAAGCTGCCAGTTGATGAAGAGTAGATGAGGCCATGGTCTTTAGAATTGAATAACATAAATCTTTCCCGTAATGTATTGTTAGGACTTGAACACTGATGTTTAAAGGGAATTTGTCTGTTTCAAAGCAGATTAGCTATAGGATTGTCTTTTTTGGGCTGGCGATTTCTGCTTTTGCCTTCTCATTTCTAATTCCCATTCAAGTACGCATCGATCGAAAGCACGCCATTGAACATGCGTACCTTTTAGCAGATGCCATCTCGTCCGTTTATCATGCGGTGGATCGCAGAGAAGAAGTCGAAGCCGCTAGTCAGACATTGCTTGGCATCGCTGGCTCGGCTGAAGTTGCCTTTGTCCGGATCGTAGGTTCTAAAAATAAGATTCTTTACAGCACTGATCCAGACAAGATGACGCGCAGCGAGTCTTACGAACAGGGCGAAAAGCAAGTTGGTAATTTGTTATATGTGACCCGCAAGGTCAGTCTGCCAGACTCACCCATCCGCGCGGTTGAAGTGGTCATGGACCTACGCACGCTGCAAAACGAAGCGAAGTTTTTTTTAGCGAAGATGGCCTTCGCTTTTTTAGTGGTGATTTTCGTTTTGGCTCTGCTCATTGGGTGGATGACTCACGGCATCGTTGGCATCAGATTAGAGCGTTTAATTAAAGCCATGGGAAATGCACAAAAAGGCTCGTTTTTGGTTCGCGCACAAGTTGATTATCTGGATGAAGTCGGTGTTTTAGCCAAAGCTTTTAATAGCTTGTTAGCCGCGCTTACCCGAATGCAGGTTAAAGAAATTGAATTTGAGCAAGATCTCGAACAGGCTCACAAGCAGCTGTCGGTGAAGGACCAGCTGGAGCTTGCTAATATTAGTCTGAACAGGCGCATACAGGCCCAGAATCTTTTGATGGAAGCAGCGCACGTGTTGGGCGGGGTGTTGAGCAAAAAGGTGCTGGTAACTCGTTTGGTCGCTTTGTTAAGGGATAAGCTGGGCTGGCCGGATTTCGGTGTGTTTCTGGTCTCACCAGACTCTAGGTTGGTTATGCAAGTGGCGTCAGGTTTCTTGGAAACTCCTTTTTTTGAAAATCTCAACTTTGCTTTTGGCGAAGGGGTTACCGGTACCGCCGCAAGCACTGCTAGGTCAATATTGGTATCGGACATTAATTTGGATGAGCGCGTGAGATTTAGGGACCATCCGGACATGCCGAGGGGATCTGCCTTGTCAGTTCCGATGATGTATCAAGACAGAGTCATCGGCGTGATGACCTTCTTTCATTATAAAACCAATGCTTTTGATCAGCAAGATATTAGCATGTTGGATACATTGGGCGCGCTGGTATCGATTGCGCTTAAAAATGCCGAACTCTACGAGGAAACACTAGAGCTTGCTACGACCGATCCGTTAACGGGCGTCATGAACCGCCGTGCTATGGAGCGGATGCTCGAGAACGAAATCATTCGGGCGCAGCGCTTTTCTTCACCACTTGCCATTTTGTTGATCGATGTGGATCATTTTAAGCTCTATAACGATCGCATGGGCCATTTGCTCGGGGATATTGCCCTGAAAGAGATAGCCAGTTGTTTGCTAAACTCTGTTCGGAAAGTGGATGGTGTCGCTAGGTTCGGTGGCGAGGAATTCTGCGTGGTTCTACCGCAAACTAGTGAAGAGGCGGCGATAGAAGTTGCTCAGAAACTGGTTGAAGCGGTCCGGCAACTGGATGTGAAAGGCGCGAGTGAACAACCCCTAGGATACCTGTCAGTCTCCATAGGTATTTCTTGGTTTCCTAATATTTCAGAAAAGGACTTAGTAGATACAGCCGACAGAGCGTTATATGCTGCCAAGCACCAAGGCCGCGACCGGGCGCTGCTATTCCAGGTGATAACCTTGTAAAATTTCGTTAAAGCTAAGGAAACATACGACAGATTCAAGCAAGCAGAAGCCAGGGAGTAAGAGTTGCAGAAGCGTAGAGATGATCTGACAAGTGAAGTAAGAGCTGCAATTCTTAAGTTTTCTGAAGCAGCTTTTGATTCGAATGCGCTGACGCAGTCGCTAAATCAATATCGAGTTCTATAGAGAATATCAAAACTTTAGGACGAGCGCTTCTGGTTAAGCGAGATCAAATTAAAACGCAGTTAAGCAATTTACAGTCTACTATGTCAACCGCCAAATCGGCTTTTGTCCACCAGCCCGATTGCTAAGAAGTGGCGACCAAGTTGATGGCATCTATACAAGACGACATTAGAACCAGTCTCAAAAACATAAAATTAAAATATAGCACTTCAGCTTGCAAGCCGGGAGACTTGCTTCTTACAGTCTCAATAATATGATTTCGCTCATAAATCGGATTTGTTGTTTGGCTCTCCTGTTAGCTAGTGTGTCTTGCAGCAAGTCGGTGACGTCCCCAGGCGGCGCAGGGAATGGTGGAGGCCCTTCAACCCCCTGCAATCAGCAGTCAGATTGTTCTTCTGAGGAAGTGTGCGATTTTCACTTTCCACCTACGAATACTCAAAAAGCAGGAACCTGTTTCCCTAAATGTAGCGATAGTAATAGCTGCGCTGACAACAGAATTTGCAACCCAATTTCCGGCGCATGTGAGCCGAACTGCCTGAGTAGTTCTGATGTATGCAATCTAATGCCTACCGGTAGCAGTGGTGCGACTGCAGTATGTACTACGGGTGGTTATTGCGCCATGGTCCTGCTCGAAGGCTCTGGTCAATGCCCTACTAATTTCAGCGCATCTGGAGGCTTTTGTAAGTTCCCAGCTACGATCAATTTGCCTTGTGCTGGAATATATAATGGCCAACCACTGCAACCAGATCCGATTACAAATACTTGCGCAGTTGAGTGCTCTACCAACGTCAGTAACTGCCCTAACGTTACTTATACGCCAACTTCTACCGGACAACCTGTTACCGCTGCATTTGCATGTAGCCCAGTTTCCTCTACTTGTGTTTCTCTGTGCACACTAGGAAGTTCAAGCTCAGGATGTACAGACCCCATACGCGACCAATGCTATGCCCTGGGTTATATAAATGGGCCGGGAACCTGTGAGAAAAAATGCACATCAACCAATGATTGTAACAGTAATTCCTTAATATGTGCCGAAGGCGTATGTCAGTTACCCTGCAGCAAAGACGCAGATTGTCCGACGGCTGGTCGCACCAGATGTGATCGTATTAATAATGCATGTGGAATTCCCTGCGATCCTTCCATACCTTGCGCTAACGGGCTTGCTTGTAGCCCTACAAGTGCCACTTGTGTAGCAAGCTGCTCCTCCACTAACTCGTGCCCGAGCCAGGATTCGATTCGAAATGGATGCTTAAATTATGTTGGCGTTGAGGGTTTTTCGAGTTTCAGCTGCGAAATTCCCTGTAACGGTTACGCCATAGGAGATTCGCCGCCAAAATCCGGCGGGTGTCCCACCTCTTCGGGACCATACTATTGTGCTTACAATCCCAACAAAATCCCCGGATTTATTGCCGGCTTCTGTGGTTTGCAATGTATGGGACCGGAAACAGCATATAACCCGCAAGGGACTAATACTTGTTCGGTTCAGACCAAGCAACAATGTATTTCTTCCAGCGTATGTGGCTTTAATTGAGGAGATGGTATGATTTATCCGGTTTTATTGCTTGTCGTGTACTTGTTCGGTGCCTGCTCGAGTGAGAATGGTTCAGCTTCTTTGAAACACCTACAGAGACAAACCCAATCCGGCATTTCTTTGGGGGGCGCGTGCCTAACACCGGGCGCTGTAGGCAATTGCGAAAGTGGTCTAATTTGCAGCCCCATAACTTCGCTCTGCGAATACACATGCAATTCACCTAGCGAATGCAACACTCGCTATAATACCGCAAGCAACATCTGCACTCAGGCACATTATTGCCAACAGAGTTGTCAGAGTCAAACAGACTGCAACAACTCTAACCCGACTTGTGTTCAGGAAATTTGTTATACGGCTTGCAAAACTTCTTCACAGTGCCCTGAAGGTCAACAATGTCTAGGTGGTTATTGCCAATATCAAACTTGCAAGTCTGTCGGCGCCTGTAACCCAGGCTATCAAAATTGCTATAATAATAGTTATTGTACGCCTGTTGAATGCGGTGGAACAGTATGCGGATTAAACGAAAGTTGCAGCAATGAAAACTGCCAGTGTGGTAGTGGACCTGCTTGTAGCGCTAACTTAAACTGTTCAGCATTGGGCCCTGCAGGCGTCTGTCAATGCGGAAGCACCAACAAAGGATGTAACCCCGGTGAAACTTGTCAGGGAAGCGGGACTGCAGCAGTGTGTCAGTGCGGTAGCAACCCATCCTGTGGAGATAACGGAATCTGCAGCAACGGTAATTGCACTTGTAACGGGCAACGATGTGCCGCTGGCCAGTCCTGTCTCCAGGGAAAATGCGCTACACCCATTCAATGCGGTGGAGCTCCTTGCGTAGGCGCCTGTATCGACAATCAATGCGTCCCTGGTTTCAGCGATAACACTTGTGGCCCCGGCGGGTGCCTAGAAGGGCAAGCTTGCTTTAGTGGACACTGCTTGACGCCATGCGGAAGCACCGGAAATTACTGTTTAGCCAGTGAAACATGTGGCGCTGATGGTCAGTGCCATTGCGGCTCATCGGCAGGAGCAGTATGCTCGTCTGGAACAATTTGTGCCAATACTCAATGCATTACCAAACAGTGTGGTGATGGATATCTGACAACCGGTGAAGTATGCGATGAAGGAGACAGCAGTAAATATCTTTCTGCTGCTTCGGGATGCCCATCGGATTGGTCCGCATCGCCACAAGGTAACTGCCAGCCCAACAAGGATGGCGCGGGCAATGGAAATAACGGCCATTGTGCCAAAGACTGCTCTACGCAATGCGTTTTGTTAACCTCAACCGGATCAAAATATTGGCCACCTTCGCAGCTAGCTACGGCACTCAATAACCTCACAACCACAGCTTGTGACTCCGGAAACTCCTGCGCCTCGTGTTCTTCATCCCAGCTATGCCCCGTTGGTCAAAGTTGCAACAACGGAACATGTCAAATCGCGAGTTGGCCTACAGCGTCATCTCCGGTAACGCAACAGCAGTGTCCAAACGGTTTGGGTATTTGGGTTAAGAATAGTTCAGCTGGAACGACGCAACTTAGTTCTCCGCTCTTGGTTAACACCTCGGTGGCAATCTATGGTGGTTTTGCTGGTACTGAAAACACAGTTTATGATCGAACAGATCCTGCGCTTGCAACCCCTTTGCCTGCTCAGGCAAATCCTGCTCCTTTAGGAAGGCATGGTTTTAGCGGAACGATTCTAGATAGTAACGGGCAATCTCCAATTTTGTATCTGGGAGATGGGAGTTCCGGCAAAAATTTTAGTCTCGTCATAGATGGGTTTCAGTTAAAGGATGGCAGTTCTACCACTCTCAACCCGGCCTGTACAAAGTCTAGCGCAACACCTGCCTCTCAAGCAGCAGGTGGGGTTACAGTTTGCAGCAACATTAATGCCACGCTGCAAAATTTGCGCATTGTTGAAAATAGTACGACTGCCGATGGAGGCGGCATTAAGAATTTAGGCGGGATAACGCTCAGAGATTCGATAGTCTCTCTCAACACCGCGCAAACAAGCGGCGGTGCAATCAGCCATAATTCTTCTTCGACCTTTGCAAGCACGATTGAAAGGGTAACTATTTACGGCAACGGTTTCTACGCTGTTTCAACTTTGTCGCCTTTATGCACGATTGCAGGCAATCAAGGCGTATGCCCAACGGGCAGTTGCACGGGTGGTTCATGTCCGAACGCTGTATATCAGGGTAGCGGTGGGGGCGTAGCCGCTGCTGGTACTGCACCGTTACAAGTATATGCGTCTAAGTTTAACCTAAATCAGGCTTATTATAATGGTGGCGGCATCTATTCTACTTCACCGTTAACTGTCGCCAGCTCCGTGTTTACAGGAAATTGGGCGAGTTTCGCGGGTGGAGGGTTATATTTGGGCGGTGCTGTAAGCGCCAACTTATCCAATTTAACTGTTATTGAGAACGCAGCTTACAATGCCGGCGGTGGAGGTATTTATGATGTTACTACTGGAGCTTCTGCATCGCAGATAGTGAACAGCTTATTCCGAAACAATAAGGGACTACGTCCCTTTAATGATACGAGTTTTCTAGAGTGGGCTGGAAATAGAAATCTTTCTGTCAAATCTCAATTTTGGCCTACTCAGATTAATTCGATTTTGAGCAATTTAGGCTTTCCTCAGCCTAATATTGTGAATAGTTCTAATCTGATAGAGGCTTCATATGTCGATATGTGCCCGGCTATCGCATACAATTATGGCAACGGGCAATGTGACGGCACGTCACTTTGTGGCACCTTACCTGCAATGAATGATGCCAATCACAAAATTACTTTTAATACATATACATCTGCGACAAATGTGTGTGATGCCACCGAATTTTCGGACTGTATTGCACCCACGTATCGCAATTGCTCTCCTGTCCTTTCAGGAAAAACCATTCCAGCAAGCAGCCAATCGATAGTCTATTCTAAAGATTATTTTGGAAATCCCAATACAGGTGCTTACGGAGGAGCGTACCAATCCGAATGTGAAAGGCCTAGGGATTGTCCACCTCAGCTTAATTTATGTATAAATGGAAGCTGTGGTCAGTGCAGCAGCGATGCTGATTGCTCAGGACGCACGCCGTTCTGTGTAAAATTAAGCTGTGTTGAATGTCGAGATTCTAACGCCTGCAGTAATGGAGCGACGTGTACACAAGGCGCTTGTCCGAATACTTGCGGTCCCAACTTCGGAGTCTGCCCTCCCGGTCAGGCGTGTCTGTTCAATGTTGGCAGCTACAGCTGCGTGTGACTCATTAAAAAACAAAACTCCCACAAGATTGCGGCTCGTTTGCTATGATACATTAATCTTATGCGTATTCTTTTGGTTGCCCTCTCAGTGTTGGTGATAAGTACCTGCGGCAGAGAAAAAAGTCTCGGCTCTGGTGATTTAGCGAATTGTAACGGAAATACAGCTGATGATAAGGGGCATATTTGTCTAAACGGCCAATGGAGGATTACAGAAGACGGAGAGTGTGGTGTCCTAGCTGATGGTACTAAGGTTTCCGGGTGCCCTTCGAACTATACCTGCCAAGCTAACGTATGTATCCCGTCTCCCACTAACCCCCTAATTTGGTTCGCTACCGATCCCATCCAGCCTGGGACTGCGACTTCTGGACTGGGCTCTAATCAGGACTACATTTATAATATTATGGCCAAAGGTTATTCGTCATTAGATGACTGGTGTATGAGTCAGGCCCAGCAATCGAAGTTGCCGACAATACGAAATATTACTTCATGGAAAGCGTTGATTATCGCTCAACCGGACAATAATCCAAATCAACTAGGGACGGATGGAGCGGCACGCTTTAGTTTGTTAAACTTTTCGTTGGTTGGCGGTTTGCCTCAAATTCCATACAATATGCCTGACGGCACCCAAAGCCTCAGTGGGAATTCTCTAAAAATGGAAGATAAGCATGGTGATGTATATTTAAATTCAAAGAGTACGGGGTTTTGGACAGGCTTGGGTGCTTCGGGTGGTCCGCCTAGTATATGGCAGTGTAATACGAATCCCTATGTGGGGTTCACAAAGCATACTTGGATACTCCCCAAAAATTTTGTTGTACCAGTCGCAAGCTCTTCCACTTGTGGTTATAACAATAACGTTTGGAGTAATAACCAATCGAATGTTGGTGGTTCCATGGTAATAATTCCTTATCCCCAGGATTGTGTAAGCAGTCCCAACGCCATTGCTTTCTTAGAAACCGGTGATGCGGGCCTAAATGGGAATGGTGTAAGTTGCCAGGAAAGCACATGGGGTTGTACTGTTACAGCGTGCCCTTATTCCTACACAGTAGATACAACACCGTCTTTAGGAGATATTGGTAGTTGTAGCTCGGACAATCCTTTATCCGCGAATTGCAGCGGATTCAAACCAATTATTTGCTTATCCAATGGTTAGTTAGCTTCCAATAAGGAAAGCATTTGATTTTTTGGTTGAGTTAGCTCTCAAGTTGCCTTGGAAAGACGTGCATAGTTCCAAAGCTAATGACGAGCCTAGCAGATCTCTCTATGGCGCTTCAAAGAAGAATCTCTGGAATGCGTAATCTTGTCGGGACTTTCAATGTTTACTCTGTTAATTCTTTGTTTTCAGTTGAGCTTACTTTGGCTCGGCTGAACTTTGTCGGAGATTTGTTGCACTGCGACAAGAGCATGCAGATTTAAAAATCCAGATTACCTCTCTTAGGCTTCCGATAGGAATTTGCTTAGATATCTGTTGGATGCATCCGGCAGTACGACCAGTATATTAGGCTTTGCCCGCTTAAACGCTGGCATCCTTTCCTTGATATATTTAATCGCCCCCACAACCGCAGAACCGGACGATCCGCCGCACAAAAGGCCTTCTTCTTTAATCAGTCTGCGAGCCATCGCAAATGATTCTTCGTCGCCCACCTGGATAACATCGTTCATGCAGGCGATATTCATCGTTGACGGCATGAAATCTTCTCCAATTCCCTCAATGCGATAGGACTTAATCGGTCCAGGCTTTCCGTGATGAAACAGGTCAAAATAAATACTGCCTACCGGATCAACACCGACGATTTGGACTTCCGCATTTTTTTCTTTCAAAAACCTGGACGTGCCAACGACCGTGCCGCCGGTGCCAATGCCCGTGATAAAGACATCCAGCTCGTGCCCCATTTGCTTCCAGATTTCAGGGCCAGTGCTGTGGTAATGAGCGTCCGGGTTGTCCTGATTGTGATATTGATTAGCGTAAAAGCAATTAGGCGTTTCTTTGGCGATGCGCATGGCTACTTGATAATAGCTCCGCGGATCCTCGGCCTCCACATCTGTTGGACAAATAACGACTTCGGCACCGACCGCTCGTAATAACCGTCTTTTATCTTCGCTTTGCTTGTCCGGCATCACAAAAATGCATTTGTAACCTTGGCGAGCTCCAGCCAACGCGAGGCCTAGGCCGGTATTGCCGCTGGTTGCTTCAACAATGGTGCCACCGGGTTTCAGCAATCCTTCTTTTTCAGCTTGTCGGACCAGGTATAGACCAATGCGATCTTTAATAGAGCCGCCTGGATTTAGAAACTCGCATTTAACCAAAAGATTGACGTTTAAATCCGCGCCAATACGCGCCAACTTCACGATGGGGGTATTGCCGATACTTTCCAAAATCGAGTCGAGTACTTGCATTTAAAACTCCTTTGGAACACTACACGAGTCTCGATGTCGAATGTAAATTATTTTTTAAAAAGCGGCGGAAAAGTTTTAGGTGAGAACGGGCCTTTTGAACTGGGCCGGCTGGTGCGCTCACCCAGTGTGCCAAAGCGCGCCTACTTGCGCGGCAACGCTGCCTTGCTGCACGCCAAGCCTACAGTAGGTATTGTTGGCACCCGGAAGCCTTCTGCGCTCGGTTTAAAGCGAGCGTTTGATTACGCAGCCACGCTGACCAACGCTGGCTGCCTAATTGTCTCTGGCGGCGCGCTGGGCATCGATTATGCAGCGCATCGAGGGGCTTTGTCGGTGGGTGGCGAGACGTTGTCGGTCCTCGGCGATCCGGTTTTTGAAAATAGAGATGAGCGGCCCAGGCGTATTTTGGATTTGGCGCCTTCTGAGCTTGTCACCACGGTCACCACTTATGGTCCCGGGACCAAGCTGGGCAAGACACTTTTCGTCGCTCGCAACCAATACATAGCGGCTTTGTCTGATGCCATTGTAATTATCGAAGGCATGCTTAACTCGGGAACTTTGCATACAGCTAGATATGCTGCCAAGATTGGTGTTCCGGTGTGGGCGATTCCCGGGGATCCAGACAACCCGCTGGCAGAAGCAGCAAATTTCTTGTTAGCGAGCTCGGATGCTCGGCCACTTTTAAACACCAACGCTTTAATCGAAAGTTTAGGTTTAAATATTGCTGAGCCAACTCCAGAACCAGCTGTTGCGGAAGGCGAAGGTGAGATTTGGGAGGCTTTTAAATCTAACAATGGACGCGTGACGCTTGACTTATTGTGTGAGATGCTTAAAGTGCCGATTTTTCAAATCCAGTCAGACTTGCTTGAGCTTGAATTGATGGGTACGATTCAAAGAGAAGGCGCAGAATTTGTATGGCAAAATCGCTCGTTATCGTAGAATCACCGGCTAAGGCTAAGACTATCCGCAAATATTTAGGGGATGGTTATGATGTTAAAGCGTCGGTGGGACATATTATAGATTTACCCCCAAGTCGCATGGGCGTTAATCTAGACAACGGGGAATTTACCCCTGAATACGTTCACATTGAAGGTAAAAGCAAAGTCATTGCTGAAATTCAAAAAGCCGCCAAGGGCGTAGACATGGTCTACCTGGCGCCGGATCCGGATCGCGAAGGCGAAGCTATTGCTTTCCACTTGGCAGATTTAATTCACGAAAAGCATCCTAAGGTGCCAGTCTCGCGCGTTCGCTTTCATGAAATTACCAAAAAAGCGGTGCAAGCGTCTTTCTTACATCCCGCTGCGCTTGATCAAAAACTATACGATGCTCAACAAGCGCGTCGTATCTTAGACAGAATCGTAGGCTATCAAATCAGCCCTGTGCTATGGAAAAAGGTACGCAGAGGCCTGAGTGCTGGCCGTGTGCAATCTGTGGCTGTGCGATTGGTTGTCGATCGTGAACGCGCTATTCAAGCGTTCGTGACGGACGAGTACTGGAGTGTAGAAGCGCTCAGTGACGCCGGTAAAAAGCCTCTGTTTACTGCTAAACTGCTTAAAACCGACGGCAAAAAAGCAGAACTCACTACTGGCGATCAGGCCTCTAGTGTTAAGAGTGAGCTTGAACAAGCAAACCCTGTTGTCAGTGAAGTGAACAAGTCTCGACGACAACGTAAGTCCGGCCCACCGTTCATTACCTCTAAATTGCAGCAAGATGCAGCCAGAGCATTTAGATTTACGACCAAAAAAACCATGATGTTGGCTCAATCCCTTTATGAAGGGGTTGATTTGGGCGAAGAAGGCTCCGTGGGTTTGATCACCTACATGCGTACCGACTCGACCAGCATCAGCGCGGACGCCATGTCATCTGTGCGTGATTACATCGCTCAGACTTTTGGCAGCGATTTTCTACCTGAAAAACCTAACTATTATAAGAATAAAAAGAGTGCCCAGGAAGCGCATGAGGCCATCAGGCCGACGTCTTTGGCCTACTCGCCTGAGTTCGTTCGCGCTTATTTAAAGCCCGACCAGTTTAAGCTCTACAAGCTCATTTGGGAGCGCTTCGTGGCATCTCAAATGTCACCGGCTCAATACGATCAAACTCAAATCGATATTACCGCTGGCAGACATATTTTAAGAGCAACTGGCTCTATCTTGGTGTTTGAAGGATTCTTGAAAGTCTATCGCGAGCAGCTCGATGAAGATGATGCGGCTGCAAAGGACGAAGAAGACGAAACCAAGACTCAGTTGCCTCAAGTTGAAAAAGGCGATGCGATTGCTTTCAAAAAAATCGACGCGCTGCAACACTTTACCCAGCCGCCCCCAAGATTCACCGAAGCGAGCTTGGTTAAAGAACTAGAAGACAAAGGCATCGGTAGACCGTCAACCTACGCCAGCATTTTGTCGGTTATTCAGGACAAAGAATACGTCGAAAAGAAGGAAGGGCGCTTTTACCCTTCTGAACTCGGCATGATTGTGACCGACCTGCTGATCGAGTCTTTCCCTAAAGTCATGGACGTTGCGTTCACGGCTGGCATGGAAGAAAATCTCGATAAAATCGAAGAAGGCGATGCCACCCTAAAAAAAGTCCTGAACGATTTCTACGATCCATTCAAAGAATCCCTGAGCGACGCCAAAGAGTCCATGCGTAATGTGAAACGCATGGAAGAGCCTACTGATATTGTATGTTCAAAGTGCAACGAACATAAAATGGTCGTCAAATGGGGAAAAACCGGGAGTTTCCTTGGATGCTCGGGCTACCCCGACTGCAAAAACACCGTCGGTTTCAAACGCGATGACACTGGCAAGATTGTCGTTGATGCGGTGCAAACCACAGACAAAGTCTGCAAAATTTGCGGCGCGCCCATGACCGTTAAACGCGGCAAATTTGGGTCGTTCTTAGGTTGCAGCAGGTACCCTGACTGCTCAGGCACCATGCCAATGCCAACCGGCATCAAGTGCCCGAAGTGTACCAACGAAGTGGCGATCAAGCGAAGCCAGCGTGGCAAGGTTTTCTACGGCTGCTCAACCTACCCAACCTGCGATTTCGTATCCTGGGACAAGCCCATCAATACACCTTGCCCTGTGTGCGAGAGCATTTATTTGGTGGAGAAAGTTTCCAAAGCCGGGGCTCAGATTAAGTGTCCATCTTGTGATTATAAGAAAGCTACAGCTGAGTGATTTACACGCCTTAAGCGCGCTGGATAAAGTAAGTTTTGACAAAGCTTGGTCTCCTCAGGCATTGTCGGAAGAGCTCGCTCATCCAGATGCACTGAACTTGGGTGTGTTCGCACCTGAACTACGCTCTGCTTTACTGACGCGTATGGTTGCGGGTGAGCGCTGGATTTTTCGAATCATGACGCATCCTGAGTTCAGACGGCAGCAGTTGGCCGAGCAATTATTGGCGCTATTGCCCAAGGAGCCACTTTGGCTTGAAGTGAATGTCCTAAATACCAGCGCTATTTCTTTCTACGAAAAGATGGGCTTTGAGATTGTGGCTACGCGCCCTGGCTACTATCCAGAAGATGCGCTAGTGATGAAACATGCTTGATTATGAATTAATTGATTACGGTAAAGGTCTTAAATTTGAACGCTTTGGATCTAAAAAACTGATTAGACCGGAAGGCAGCGTTCAAAAGCAGCCCAAAAATCCTATTTTCAGCTGGAAAGAAGATAGCGCTTGCCGTAGCCAAGGAACCAGGCACTTCGAATGGGATCCACCGCTAGAGCCATGGGTGATTGAATATGATGGCTTGAAATTGGAGCTACGGGTTACCAACTCCAAAAACATCGGTGTGTTTCCAGAGCAGGAAGCCAACTGGCAATGGCTTGCCAAGAAAGTGCAGCCCGGCATGAAGATTTTAAACTTGTTTGCCTACACAGGCGCTGCCACCATGATTTGCGCGCGTGCAGGGGCTGAGGTCTGCCATGTGGATGCATCAAAAGGCGCTGTACGTTGGGCGTCTGACAATGCCAAGCTGAGCGGCCTGGGCGAGATGCCAATTCGCTGGATTGTGGAAGATGCCATGGCTTTTTTAAGACGGGAAGCGACCCGCGGAAGAACTTATGACGGCGTAATTTTGGATCCACCACCTTTCGGGAAGGCGGATGCGGATAACTTCTTATTCAAGCGGGATATCGGGGAGCTGTTAGGTGCTTGTAAGCGCGTACTGCCTGAGCATCCTAAGCTGTTTTTGCTGAACAGCTATGCCATGAATTTAGAGCCAGAAGATCTAAGGGATCTGGTGGCTCGACATTTTAAGGGAGAAAAAATTGAAACCGGCGAGCTCAAAGTCGGCGATTTAGCCTTAAGCACTTACGCCCGGTTTTAAAAACCCTCTCTAGCGAAGCTGGAGAGGGAGTTTTTAGCTTGCTAAAAACGGGAGAGGCCCGCTTCTTAAGCCTTCAAAGCCTTCATCAATCGAGAAATTCTACGAGCTGCCGTCTTCCAGTGAAGCACGCCTTTACGGGCAGCAATCGCCAACGATTGTTGTCCCAAACGAACGTTTTCAGGGTTCACGTCAAGACGTGTTTTCTTAAGTTGGGTGTGCAATGCACTTTTAACGCTGCGATTTCTCAAACGGCGTTTTTCAGACTGAATGTGTCTTTTGGCTGCAGAAACATGGTTGGCCATAATGTGATGATCTCCGAATGGTGGATTTAAGCCCTATTTAATCTCGTTTGTCAAATGGGCCAGGGCGTGTGAAACCGCTTTTGGTACCAGAGCGCTAATATCCCCACCGAGCTGAGAAACTTCACGGACCAGCTTAGAAGACACATAGAAATGAGTCTGGCCAGTCATCATAAATACCGTCTCAATATCATCTGCCAGCTGGCGGTTCATATTGGCCATCATGAATTCATACTCAAAGTCACTGACGGCTCTAAGTCCCCTGAGCACCGTTTTGATGCCACGCTTCCTAGCGTACTCCACCAAAAGTCCGTCAAAGTTATCTATTTCTACGGTCTCTAAATGCTGGGTGCACTCTTTAAGCAGCGCCAGGCGCTGAGACCGGGATAAAAAGGCCGTTTTATTAGGGTTATTTGCCAGCGCAATAACCACATGGTCGAAAGTCCTACAGGCTCTTTCAATAATATCTAAATGACCGTTGGTGAGAGGGTCAAAGCTTCCAGGATAAATCACCGTGCGCATTAGCGAAAACCGACAAACTGTGCATCAAAAAGCCGGTAGTCACAAGTCATTTCTTCGCCTGGGTAGATATCACGTGCAGCTATGTCAACGCCCTCATCGCTTTCCATGGAGTCGGCGTCCAAGATGTTGGGCTCAAACGAATGATTAAAAAACCTGGCGTTGTCGAAACACAAAACATAAAGCCCCGAGCGCTTGCTCAGATAGCTATACCTAAAAAAGTTCTCTTTAGAAGGCTCAGAGAGAATCTCTAGCTCTTTGGGTGTGCATTTGAGATCAAAGCCAGAGGTGCTTTTCCAGGTGACTTTGCCTTGAGGAATAAATTCGTCAGCGAACAGACCGACGCCGTTGATGGAACTCATTCCTAGTTTGGTTTTTACGAGGAGCATGTTGCTAAAAATCCTTTATTGCTGAAAGAGTATTCCCATGGTTTCCCATAGGTTCTATTTAAAGAATGCCGCTTTTGGACAATTGCTCCAGGCGCACCAATGGTATGACCGCTTCCTATCGCTTAATTATCATTGGTTTTTTGGTGTCGATATTGTGATCGAGGGCCTGGAAAACCTCCCCAAAGATAAGAGTGTCATCATCGCAATGAATCAGCCGGCTTATTATACCGCTTGGCCATTTCAGTTTGCTCTCAGGCAGGAAAAACATCACCGCAGAGTCATTTCGTTCGTTAAAGCGAAAGACTTCGAAAACCCCATGCTAAAGCCCATTTGGAAGGCAAGCGGCGGGATTATGGTCCCGAGCAAAAGCCAGCTGATTTTGAGCGAGATAGGCAAACAATTTGGCCGAAGGGCAGATCCGGATGAATATACGGCTGTGAAACAAGCGATTGAGCAGGATTTGGCCCACCAGGTTCACCGTACCTACGAACAAATGCTTCGGCGTTGGCAGTTGCAAACGACGGATGTCTTAAGCAGCCAGCAGTGCCATATCATCGCCTTCCCCCAAAGTAGCCCCTCGAAAAGACTTCTGCCTTGCCAGCCTGATTTAATCCAGGAAGCCATCAAACAAAATGTTCCCATCGTTCCCGTGGGGGCTCAGGGCGCCGATTTGGTGTACCCGGGCAAGCTGCCATGGGCAAGAAAAGGGCGTGTGCACTACCGAATCGGCAAACCTTTGGTCTTTGCTGGTGCGAATAAGTCGTTGATGTTGACCCGAGCAATCAATGAGCTACTGGAGGCGCCATACCAACTAAAAGCCAGCACGCATTTCAAAACGTGATAACCATTCGTTTGCTATAATCCTAAAAGGGGGCAAACATTATGCGAATGCTATTAATTGATGGCAATACAAAAGAATTTCCAGCTTATTTAGAAAGTATGTCTAAACTCGGTAAACCACTTGAACTACTCTACACCGACACCATCCAGGCAGGGCTGAAACAAATTAAAAAGGGTGGTATCAGCGTGGTACTTTTGGCCAAGCCCCTATTTTCTGCGCAAGCAAAAATAAATAAATTAGATCCTGATCTCAAAGTTTTGCAAATCGATGGACCATCGGATAAAGCCTTCTTAGATCTAGAAAATATGGCCTAATCACGGGGCCGGAATCATTTGAAAAGTCCGATTGTCTTTAGGGACTGGAGGACTTTTTTTATGCTTAAAAATTCGTTTTTAGCCTTGACGATGGTTGTTTGTATTGGTTCCGCCCCTGCGCATGCCGTGGTGGATTCTCTGAGATTAGGCTTTGGCATTGCGACCATTGTTCCGACAGCACTTCATGCCATTGCTGCAGGATTTTCTTTTGAATCTAAAGACCAGATCTCGCCTATCGAGGGAGAGCCCCGCCGCGCGAATCAAGAGGGTGCAACAGCTTCCCATGGTGTCGCCGCGGTTCTTAATCTTGCCGCCATGGCTTCCTTGCCATGCGGTGGTTTTTTGAGCTACGTCGGTCTTCAAGGGGTGGCAGGCTTTTTCGCTGGCTCAGCATTGCATGGTAACAGCATTGCGTATTCCAAAGACGAAGCGCGGGACGATCATGGCTGGGTGACTTCATCGTTCGGAGTTGGTGTTGCTGCAACGTTGTCCACTTTGACCTTGTTCGTCGGGTCTATCGCTTCATTAGGCATTCATCATATGGTGTTGGCTGCGCCTCCTACAATGAACGCACCGATTGGCGATCAGAACTAAACTTGCTAGAGAAGGTAAGTGAATTCTTACCAACGCTCACTAGAGAGCTTGCTTAACTCTGGCCCCCCGATTTCTTTAGGGCTAGAGCGCATGCAGGGGATGCTCCAGCAGCTGGGGTACCCCGAACGCCAGTTTCCCATCTTTCATGTGGCTGGCACCAATGGCAAAGGCAGCACCTGTGTTTTTATTGAGTCGATTTTGCGAACGGCTGGCTTTTCGGTGGGCCAATATACGAGTCCGCACTTAACTTGCGCCAGGGAGCGCATTCAAATTAATCGTGAGCTTATTAGCGAGGATGATTTTGCTCTCCTTGAGGCATTAGTTCCACAAAAGGGCACTTTTTTCGAACGCATGACTGCCATGGCTTTTTTGCATTTCGCCAACGCAAAGGTGGATTTCGCAGTCATTGAAGTAGGGCTCGGCGGCAGGTTGGATGCCACCAATACGGTGAGACCGTTGGTGTGCGGCATATCGAAAATTGATCTCGATCATCAGCAGATATTGGGCGAATCAGTGCAACAAATTGCTTACGAAAAGGCAGGCATTATGAAGCCTTGTGTGCCCGTCATTTGGAGCGAGCAAGCGGCTGAAGTCACCGAGATATTAAATGCTCGGGCTAATGAGATTGGCGCTCTCGTTAAAAATAGGGCCCCAGTTAGCCCTGGGGATTTAGGCCTCAAAGGCGAGCACCAAATGGCCAACGCTTCACTTGCTGTAGCCATGATTAAGGCTGCTGGATTAACGTTGGAAGAGCCGGTTATTAGGCAGGGCTTAACATCTGCCAGATGGCCGTGTCGCTATGAAGTTTTGCCGAACGGGCTTATTTTGGATGGTGCGCACAACCCGTCCGGCACGCGCGCTTTGATTGCGACGCTACAGGCCGATGGCGTAGCGCCCGAGTTTCTTTCGGTGGGCCTGACTGAGGGGCACAACGGGGAAGAAATCGCCAGTCTTTGGCATCACGCATTCCCGCTTGCCAAAATATTCGCGGGTCAATCGACTTCTTTGCGGGCGGTGCCTGCGCAGCAGGTAGCAAGTTGTTTTGAGCAAGCTGGCTTCGCCAATGTGCAGGTCTCAGATCAATTTGAGTACGAAAAAGGGCATGGTGTTGTCACCGGTTCGCTCTATTGGACGGGGCTGGTGCGCTCTAAGATGTTATCGATGCCCATCGATAATATTTCAATGATGTATTGATAGTTGCATTATATGACCTGAATCGCTTAGAGTTTCGTTTGAAAGGAGTATCAAAATGACTTGTTGTGCAGGATTTTGGATGTGGGCTTTAGGTTTGGGCGTTTTGTGGTGGTTGTTTGCCTCCATGTTGGTATTTTACACCTGGAACAAAGTAATTACGGCGGTGACACCAGCGACCCGGATGCAATTTGGACATGCTTTGCTTTTGGTTTTCACTCTGATGGCATTGTGCGCCCCTTCGCATTGCAAAGATTATTTTAGAGGCGGCTGTCGCGATCGCGTTCAATTGAACATGATTGAAGAACAATCAGAGGATGTGATTGTTCCTGAAGTCATGCCAGCGCCTAGGAAAAACTAGGCTGATTAGGGCAGGCGGCTTGCATTATAGCGGCGCATGGCGCTTTCGTATTCGCATGTCTGCTCGTCCCTAAATTTTTCGTCGAAGGCTAAAAGTGGCAAGATGCCAAAGCCGATGGCGGTCAATTGTGCCACGTTAAACAAGGCATAATTCGCGCCAACCATTTCACTCTCCTTAAGGCCTTCAGAAAATGCTTCTCCCCACGTCGCGCGATGCGGGCTTTGAGGCATCTGAATGCTTTCAGCTGCATCCGGGGCGGGGTCGACTGCGCTTTGTCGCGCTTTAATCCACCCTCTTAGCGTAGAAATAATCGCTGGCATAACAATATAAACACCCAGCCATAACCCGGAAGTGTAACCAATGACAAAGCCTAAGATATCTTTATCGGCTTCTGCCACATAGCATTCTGTGGGTTTGGTGGCATCGGGAGCTTGGAAATCATCTTTATCGTGCTGGCATTCTGCCTCAGCCTGGAGGCTCGCTCGGTAGTAATAGGGCGTGACCAAAAAAGAAACAAATGACAGTACATGGGCCGCGCTGATGAGCCCGGTGGGAACTGTGTTAGCCGTGTTTAACCCGTCCACAATCCCTGAACGGCAGCATGACATCTCTTCACCTTCGATGGGTTCAAATCTCTTTTGAAGAATTTTTACGATAGGCGGCACCACCCGAAATCCAAGCACATAGACTAGAAGCGACCATGTAGTGCTAGTACCTAGATTTTGATGCTCTGCCTCCGCTCGGTAGCAGCTTTTAAACGGCTTTGTTGCATTACCCTGGCCCTGGGCTGCAAAGTGAAGGGTTAGGGTTAGCGCTAGCAGGTATCGACTTCGCATGAGACGGGAACCAAGCTGCGGCCCAAATGTATTCCGTAGATTAATTTTATATTCTATTATTTATTGAAAATATAATTTATATTATGTAAAATTTGAATATGTTACCAATAAGAAAGGATGCGCCTAGGCAGCCTGTTGTAGAAGAAGCAGCCCGAAAGGCAGCACCCTCTGACGCTTCTGCTGACAACTTCGAATCGTCAAAGCAGGGACCCGTGGCGCTTATGGATAAAAAACGCCTATGGCAGCTTCAAAAACCGATCGTTAAATTTCCTTGGTCATTGACGACAATGGCTGCCCAAGACCCCGAACTTCATAGAGTGCAAAATGGCACGACTCGGTTCATGCAAATGATTATGAGCCAAGATCCCGAACGCGCCACCATGGCGAATGCGATTGCGCAGCACGCCAGTGTAGAAGACCTAAGCAAGGAGGCTAGGATGTCTGACGAGGCTGAGATACCTGGAGGCAATGCGGTGTCGTACGCTGCAGCATCGGAAAAGCTGCGTCTAGCAAAGCAGCAACTTGATGAAGCTTCCGCAGCGCGGGAGAAATCTAGTCCGGGCGATGAGCAGCATTTGTCACTGAGGGTTGAGCAAGCCGAAGCTGACTACAATCGTGCGCGGGTAATATTGGGGGGAATCCCGGAAGAGGAGAGAGGTCAAACACCATTGGGAGCGGCTTTAGCCAGCGGCAATAAAGAGGTTGCTTCCACGATAATCCGAAAATTGCCTACCCACCTAATTAACGTACGGGATCTGTCAATTGCATTCAGATATGGACATGTAGAGGAAGCCAAAGAAATGATGGCGAAGATGAAATCGCTGGACTTCGATAAGCCTTTTAAAATGCCTCCACTTAGCGTGGAGATGGCAACAGCCATTTTTGAAAGTGGGCATAGACTTTCATCTGCCGCGGCCGATTCGATTATAACACAAACCAAATTCTTGAACCCGAGAGATGAAAGACTTGCCGAGTTAAGCGGCATCACTTATCCAAAATATCTAATGGCTCAGGCTGAATCTGGAAATCAGCCTGAGGAAAATATCGGTGATGCAATTGATGCGATTTCTAAGGGCTTGGATACCGTCGGCTTGAAAGTTCAACTCGTGCGAGGCCCTCGAAATATGGAGCGTTATCCAGAGCGCCTAAAAACTAGGCAACAGGAAGCAAACCTTCATATTGCAGCTGTTACAGGCTTGGTGGCTCGCCTGAGAAAAGTTGGCCATCCAAAACTGGCAGAATTGGAGCAAAAGCTGGTAAATATGCATGCCCAAGTTAATCGGGAAGAGGCTGAATCGAGATGATACGTCACATTGTCATAACAAATTTCGACGCAAAGCTTTGCAGTGATTGCGTTGCTTTGCTGGAAAAGACCAGACCGTTTATTAATCAAATCCCGGGTATCTTAAGCTACCAAATATTTCCCAATGCCAGCAAATATGTGCCCAAAGGGGTGATTAGTGCAGGGGTTGAGATTCATTTTAAAGATGAAGCAGCTCTGCAGGTATTTATGAGCCACCCCAAACATTACGAAGCCAATGCGACCTTCGAGGCCTATCTGGCAAACCCACCATACATGGTGTTAACGCATAAAATATGAGAAATAGGGGTATTGTTTCAGCTCTGCGCCCCTTGGGAGTTCCTAAAACGCTTTTTTGCGAAAGCCCTGCCTGAGGCGGACTTCAGGTAGAGTTCGAAATTTAGAGGAGTGATTTTATCCGGAAAAGCAAAGTAAGCTTCTATGCGCCAGGGTTTGTATTTTGACGTGTGGAGGTCCCCGGAGGAATTGTGTTTGGAGAGGCGTTGCCTGAGATCACTGGTGTAGCCTGTGTAGCTTTGATTGGGATTGGATTCTGATTGGAGTAGATAGACGTAGTGCATCTTTGGGAATAGGGAGATGCTGTAGGTTTTGGATGGGCTTTTTTAGAGGAATGAAGGCCTGCGTTTTGGTTTACGGCCCTCCTACGTTCACCTTTGGTGAACTACGGCGGGCAGCCTCGCTCTAAATTCGATCTACAGCCGGCTGCGCCAGCCGTAGCTCGAAGAGCGAAGGCTGGTGCCCAGGGGCGGAATCGAACCACCGACACGAGGATTTTCAATCCTCTGCTCTACCGACTGAGCTACCTAGGCGTCAGGACATTAATGCCCAGATCTTTACCGAAGGTCAAGGGTTGTTTTTTCAAAAAATGACCGCTAAGGAAAGGACTGCAGTTTGTTTGCAGCTAGGACAGCTGGCCGAGTGGCTGAAGGCACCTGATTCGAAATCAGACAGACCTGCAAGGGTCTCGGGGGTTCAAATCCCTCGCTGTCCGCCAGTAGTTGGAGAGATGGCCGAGCGGCTGAAGGCGCACGATTGGAAATCGTGTTTAGTGTGATCCACTAACGAGGGTTCGAATCCCTCTCTCTCCGCCAGGCCGCTTTTGCAAGGGCTGATTGTTCAAACCCCGCCAGGTCCGGAAGGAAGCAACGGTAGAACCGGATGTCCTGTGTGAAAGCGGCTTTTTTTTGGATTATCTCATGAGTTATTTAGTACTAGCTAGAAAATGGCGGCCGCAGCGCTTTGCGGATGTTGTTGGTCAGGAAATCATTGTTCAAACGCTTTCAAGGGCTTTGGAAAGTGGCCGCATTGCTCATGCATTTTTATTAACCGGTAGCCGGGGCGTGGGTAAAACCACGGTGGCTCGTTTGCTTGCCAAAGCCTTGTCTTGCGAGACAGGCATTACGGCAGATCCATGCGGTGTCTGCGCTCATTGCAAAGAGATTGCCGCGGGCGAGTCTTTGGATGTGATCGAAATCGATGGCGCCAGTAACACCGGTGTGGATGATATCCGCGAACTGCGGGAAAACGTTCGTTATCAGCCCAGCAGTGCTCGTTTTAAAGTTTTTATTATCGATGAAGTTCACATGCTTTCAACCAATGCTTTTAATGCCTTGCTGAAAACGCTGGAAGAACCACCGCCGCATGTGAAGTTTATTTTTGCGACCACTGAATCGCATAAGATTCCGATTACGATTTTGTCTCGTTGCCAGCGTTATGACTTCAGGCGCATGAGCGTGGCGGTGATTGTGGAACGCTTGCAGAATATCTTGCGTCTAGAAAACCTGAGCGTCGATGCTGAAGGCCTGGCATTGATCGCTGAAAACGCTGATGGTGGTATGAGAGATGCGTTGAGCCTGCTTGATCAAGTGCTCAGCTTCTCTGGCGAAACTGCCACCGTGCAAGAAGTAGTCTCTATCTTAGGTTTAATTGACAAAACCACGCTGGTGAAGGCCACTGATGCACTGCTTGAAGGCAACACCAAAGAGTCGATGCGCTTTATTGAAGCAGCCAGTACGGCTGGTTATGATTTCAAGCAGCTATTGGACGGCATCACTCTAGAGCTGCGCAATCTTTGTTTGGCCGCTTCGGTTGGCTCAATCGAGGGGTTGGCGGATTTAAGCCCCGAACGGGTCAAACAAACCGATGAGCGAGCCATGCGGTATGATGCCGTGGATTTGCAGCGGGTATTTGGCATGGCCATTCAAGCGACGGACCAAATGGTAGGCTCTCAGCAGCCCCGCATGGTGGTGGAGCTGGCTTTCTTGAAGATCGCTGACAGGCCGAAACTCGCGCAGATGACCGAAGTTCAGCAGGCGCTTTCACGGCTTGAGTCTTTGGCATCGCATGCACCGGTACCTGTAAAGCAGATGCCCGTGGTTGCGCCACCGCCACCTAAGCCAGTTGTCACGCCTGTACGTGCGCCTGCGCCTACTCCTGCGGGCGAAGCCGGGGTTTGGCATGATTATGTCGAGGCCGTGGCAGGTGCTCTGCCTGTTGTCGCACATCATTTGGAACACGGCCGATACAACAGTAAAGACTTAATTGAGTTTGATCAAAGGCTGCATTTCTTGCGTGTGCAAGAAGCTTGCCAGCTCGAAGAGTTTCAAGCAATTTGTAAGCAACATTTAGGCGTGGTGCCTAAAGTGACGCTGAGCGAGAGCATTCACGTGGCGAAAGAATCTGAAGAAAAGCGCCAGCAGCTTAGCATCGAAGAGCAGGCGCGTAATCATCCCACCGTCCAAAAAGCATTGGAAATTTTTGGCGGTGAGATTAAGGCTGTTAGAAAAGCTTAACCGCGACCAGCTTTCAAAATGCTTTGAATGCTGAATTGACTTGGAGGCCCAATCTGCACCGGGATCTCTTTAGGCTCATTCACTTTAACAGCTTTACGACCTGGTTTGCCAGGCTCTTTTGGTGGGCCGGGTTCACGTCTTTTAACTCTAGCGCTTGGCGGTGTGTCTTTTGGAGTAATGCCATCCACTGCCAAAGCGCGCAGCTTGCCATCAACTAATGATAGAAATGCTTCTAAATCGCCCCGAGTAGCAAGCTGCGCTTCGATCCAACGCAATGGGCCTTTTTTAGGCGTCATTTCGTAGAGACCGCGCGCTCTAGGAGTGAGCTCGTTGTCGCGGTCTAAGAAGTTGCCAACTTTATCGCCTACGCCGACCAAACCCATGAGTGGATTTTGTGCGAGATAAATTCCGCAGACTGTTACTTCGCCGATGCAAAATCTAGGTGCCCAGCCGCTGGAAGGACCATACCAATACATTTCAGGATATAGTTTGCGTTTTCCGAGTTCCACGAGGGTTTCGCCATATCGGGTCCACCTGCTTCCTAATATTTTAGAAAGCGACTCATCATCAGGTATAAAATCTTTATCTTTCAGCGGGCTTTTTGCCATTTTCGCATTCTGCCATGAAATGACTCTTTTGTAAAACCCAGAAATGTGCTTGAATAGCGTTCTTCCAAGGAGAAAAACATGATGAGACTTATCGGATTATTGATTTTAGTTGTGGGCATGTTGGCCAGCAGCAGTTGCAGTAAAAGCACTAACTCAGTTGTAAAAGCTGATGATTTAAAAAGCGAAATTGACAAAGTAAGCTATATCCTGGGATACAGTACAGGTAAAAGCTTTGGCGAACAATCTGTCGACGTAAACGTCAGCATCTTTGAAAAAGGATTCAAGCAAGGTTTGGACAAGAACTCTACTCCAGCGCTAACCGAAGAACAGATGCGTGAAACCATGACTTCTTTCAGAACCACTTTGATGGAAAAACGTAAAAAAGACATGGAAGAAGCTGGCAAGACAAACCAAAAGGAAGGCGAAGAATTTTTGGCAAAAAATAAAACTAAAGCTGGCGTTGTGACCCTTCCAAGCGGTTTGCAATACAAAGTGATCAAAGAAGGCACAGGCGAAAAAGCACGATCAGATGAAAGCGTTACCGTAGAATACACCGGCACATTGCTTGACGGCAAAACTTTCGACAGCACCAAAACTCGTGGTAAACCAGCAACTTTCTCAGTTGGAACTACCATTGCCGGTATGTCTGAAGCTTTGCAGTTGATGCCGGTTGGCTCGGAATGGGAACTATACATCCCAGCTAACCTTGCTTACGGCGCACAAGGCGCTGGTTCGGCCATTGGTCCAAACCAAGTCTTGCAGTTCAACGTGAAATTGCTTTCGATCGTTAAAGCCGACAAGAAAGCTGTTGTTCCAGTTCAACCGAAGAAATAATCAGGTTGTCCTATACCCTCTCCCATTTATGGGAGAGGGAGACTTTGCTCGCAAAGTCGGGAGAGGGCTCGCAATCAGAACCTCTCCCGATTTTGGCTAGCCAAAATCTCCCTCTCCTGTGAACAGGAGAGGGTATTTTAAATTAGACCCTCATTTTTTAACCACATTAACGTGGGCTCCAGTGTGTCTCTTGCATTTCGAAAAGAGACACCGAGCTCACGTTTTGCTTTTTCATTGTCCATCATCCAGTAGCGGGTTGCGTAGGGAATTACATTCGGGTGGATGGGGAAGGGCAGTTTGAGCGCGCTGGCTGTTTTTCCGGCTATGCGCAGCAGACCGTTCGGTATTTGCAGAATGCGTTTGTTTTGACCGAGAATATCCAACGTTAGTTTCGCGAGCTCTCTAATTGTCAGGTTATCGCCGCCTAAGATATAACGCTGGCCGATTCGGCCTTTTTCTAACGCTGCTACAATACCGCTGGCGACATCTTCTACGTGTACCACACTGGTGCCTCCGGCGCATACCATCACAGGCGCGCTTTCGGCGAAATCAACCAAATTGCCGGCGGTGATAAAGTTCCAGTCGTTTGGGCCGTAAACTTCGCCGGGGTTAACCGTCACGAAGGGGAAGTCCATTTGCTCTACCGCGCGTTTGGCTTTTGAGTAGGGCAAGTGATGTTTTTCCAAAGAGAAGGTGCTGTCTTCATTTTGCAGTTCAGGCGTTTTGCTGCCGTTGATGGCGGCAGCGCTGCTGACGAATACAGTTTTTGAGATGCCGTGGGCTTTGGCTGCTTGAAATAGATTTTTGCTACCGCTCACCACAATTTCATGCATGGCGGGGGAGGCAATATCGTTCCAGCTGGATAGGCTGGCTAGGTGCACGATGCCATCGCAGCCTGACATGCCAGTGGTTAAAGAGTCTTGATGTCTGACATCACCTAATACGGGTTCATAATCAAGGCCGCTTAAGCGCTTCGTGTCACTCGTTGGCCTGAGGAGGCATCGCACTTGATAGCCTTTTGAGAGCAATGTTTTGACAACATGGGAGCCTATAAAACCATTACCACCGGTGACGAAGATTCGCATGGGGCAACGTAGCACTTAATTGAAAAGACCACCTAGAGTGATCAGGGTGGTCTTAGGTTAGTGCAAGGACGCTTGTTACGGCTTTTGAATCACGGTGTTAGGCGCATTGTTGTCTGTAGGCACCGCTTTATGGCAGAGCTTCACAGCAACTGCGATTAAAGCTGCGACCACACCAACAAATGCTGCTGCACCGATAGCGATACCAGCGATAGCACCATGGCTTAGGTGGGTTTCAGTTTCACCTGAGCAGTCACGGTTACAACGATGTCTGTCACCATTGAACTTGCCATCATCGCAAACTTCCACACCGGCTTGGACCACGCCGTCACCGCAGAAGGCTTTTTTACAGCCTGGTCTGCAAGCGCCATTTTCGCTGAAGGTACCGGTGTCACATTCTTCTACACCTGCGTGCACATAACCATCACCGCAATAGTTGAAACGGCAGCATTCCGTGCAAAGGCCAGTGTTGTTGTTGAAGTAACCGAAGTCGCATTCTTCTCTGCCTAATAGTGGATAGCCATCGCCGCAATAGTTAAAGCGACAATCTGAGCGACACCAGTTGGTATTGTCATTTCGGTCACCTTGGTCACATTGCTCAACGCCCCATTGCTTGTAGCCGTCGCCGCAAGTTGCATTTTTGCAATTGACGCAGCTGTCCGCTTTTCTGTTGTTTCTGTCATCGCATTCTTCGAATGGTGAGAAAGTCTTGCCGTCTCCGCATTTGGCGAGCTTGCAGTTTGGTAGGCAGTAACCGTCCCAGTTATTTAAAAGCCCTAAATCGCATTCTTCGCAACCTTCAACCACACCATTACCGCAACGTGTTTCGATCTGGCAGGTGCTGCTGCAACCGTCGCCGTTCGCAAGATTGCCGTCATCGCAAGTTTCGCCAGCTACTGCATTCAAAATGCCATCGCCGCAAACGGAGGTGGTGCAGTCACGATTACAAGTGGCTGAAAAGCCCGCATCGTCACATGCTTCTACGCCTGCCCAAACTTGCCCGTCACCACAGCGGTTGAAGAGGCAATTGGTGAGGCAATATGAGCTGTTGGTGGTTGCAGCAATGTCACACTCTTCGCCGGCTAGTCTTTGCAAGATGCCATCACCACAGACTGGACGCTTACAGTTGTAGCAATCTGCTGTATCGATACCGCCAGTGTCGCATTGTTCATTGCCGCTTACTCGGCCGTCACCGCAGCACTCAGGTGCTTGTTTGCAGTGTCCCAAATAGCTGCCTCTCAGCAAGTAACTAAGCACGCGAAGCAAGGGAACGCGTTCTTCGTATGAATTCTGTGGAGCACCTTGAGGCACGATGCACATCAAGACAGTGATGTCTCTTGGGCCTTCGCCTGGACCGCCAGCAATGGTATTTTGAGGTGCACCGGTGGTTGTTGTGGTTGGGGCTTCAGTCGTTGTGGTAGTTGGCGCTTCGGTCGTTGTGGTAGGCCTTTCGGTGAAGGGCGAGTTACAAGCGCCTAGATAATCGCCATGCAACAAATGTGACAGTAGTCGGCAAGCTTTAACCGAAGTGGTTGTTCCGCCATCGATGGATGGGTTATGACAGACGTCGTAGGACGGATCTTCGCTACATTCATCCGTGGCCTTTGGTGCGCAAGGGCCAATGGTTGCCCCCACGGCTAGCGCGGCAGGAAGTGCGCTTATGTCAATTTCAAGGTTGACGCTGGCGCGACCAACAATCTTACAAAGCTTAATTTTTCCTTCACGTCGGCCGCATGATCCCAAATAAGATCCACTCTTTAAGTAGGCTTGAAGTTCAGCATTGTTGACAGTGATGGTTGACGCACCGCTGGCATTACCTGGAGGTACGAAGCAAATTTCGTTGCCGGTATGAACGCTAGAGCAAGCACCCAAGTACGAACCTGCTTGCAGGGACGCAAGTACTGAGGCAGCGCCCACTTGTACAGTCGTCTGGCTGGTAGGGTTATTTGGGTCAATATAGCAAATGGTATAGTCATCGCCTGCCGGGGGCATGGTTTGGGCGAAGGACATTGGTAAAGGCACTAACAGTGCCGACAGCATGAGACAGAGTGATTTCTTGAAAATACCCATGGTTTCTCCTTGATTTAGGTTCTGGCGCTTTAACCGGCGAGAAACCCCTTTCATTTCCAAAAAGTTGCAAGGAGACCGGCTTCTTGGTAGTGTTCGCTTCGCATATGGATTCTTATCTGTTTTTATTAAAAGCATTTGCTGTAGGTTTGGTACTGGCAGTTCCGGTTGGCCCCATGGCGCTTTTATGCATTCAACGCACTTTGCATTTTGGCTTTTTGACCGGGCTAATTACGGGCATTGGTATTGCCACAGCAGATTCGCTTTATGGCTTGGTTGGTATCTTAGGCTTATCTGTTGTTTCAGATTTCTTGCTGCAGCATCAGACTGTATTTCGCATCGGTGGCGGGCTGTTTTTAGGCTTTTTAGGCATGAAGATCTTTCATGAAGCTAAGCGTATGCGCAAAGCGGGCGGTCTGCCGGAGCATAAAGGATATATTAGAGCGCTGATTTCGTCGTTTTTCTTGACGTTGAGTAACCCGATGACAGTGCTGGCGTACGTGGCGGTGATGGCTGGTATGCAGATATCCGCGGCGGATTTTAGGCATCCTTGGGTGTTTGTGGCGCCCGTGTTTTTAGGCTCGTTTTCTTGGTGGCTTTTTTTGGCGTCGATGGCGATTCTGCTCAAAAAACGTCTGCGAGATGAGCACATGCATATGGTAGGGATGATTTCAGGTGTTTTGTTAATGCTATTTTCCGTGATCGTGATTATTAGCGCCCTATGACCAAAACTTTTTATACCTCTCAGGATGTTTTGGACATTCCCAATACCCAGCCCGGGGAGGCGCCGTATACTCGAGGTCTTCGCAGTAGTATCAGGCCGGAGCATCCATGGACCATTCGGCAATATGCGGGATTTTCGACGGCTGAGCAAACCAATCGATTTTATCATCAAGCTTTGGCGGCAGGGCAAACGGGTTTGTCGGTTGCTTTTGATTTAGCGACCCATCGAGGGTTTGATTCGGATCACCCGCGCGTGATGGGCGATGTGGGCAACGCGGGCGTGGCCATTGATTCGGTTGAAGATATGAAACGCTTGTTTGAAGGCATTCCTTTAGACAAAGTTAGCGTGTCGATGACCATGAATGGCGCTGTGCTGCCGGTATTGGCGGCTTTTATCGTCGCGGCCGAAGAGTTTGGTGTGGCTCCTGAGGCCCTAAGTGGCACCATTCAAAATGACATTCTGAAAGAGTTTATGGTGCGCAACACCTATATCTATCCGCCTGAGCCATCGATGCGCATTGTGGCGGATGTGATTGAGTATTGCGCGCGGCAGATGCCTAAATTTAATTCGATCAGCGTGAGTGGTTATCACATTCATGAGGCAGGCGCGGATTTAGCTTTGGAGCTTGGGTTAACCTTGGCGGACGGTTTGGAGTATGTGCGAACAGCGCTGCAAAGAGGCCTAGCAATTGACGAGTTTGCGCCGCGGCTAAGCTTTTTCTTTGCAACGGGCATGAACTTCTACTGCGAAGTTGCTAAGCTCCGAGCGGCGCGGCAACTTTGGGCAGAGCTGATGGCTCAGTTTGAACCTACAAAGGCGCAGTCTTCGATGCTCCGCACCCATTGCCAAACATCTGGCTGGAGTTTGACAGCGCAAGACCCCACCAACAACATTGTCCGCACGACTATAGAAGCCATGGCCAGTATTTTTGGCGGCACGCAGTCATTGCATACCAATTCTTTTGATGAAGCCTTGGCGCTGCCGAGTGAGTTTTCGGCGCATATCGCTAGAAACACGCAGCTGATTCTCATGCATGAAACAGGCATCCCAGGCATCATAGACCCTTGGGGTGGCTCGTACTTAATGGAAAGTCTAACTGCGGATTTGGTAAAGCGGGCCCGCGAGATTATTGAAAAGACAGATGATCTCGGCGGCATGACCAAGGCTGTTATCTCAGGCATCCCGAAGCTATGGATCGAGGAATGCGCGGCTGCTCGCCAGGCTCGTCTGGATTCTGGCGCGGAGGTTTTAGTCGGCGTTAATCGCTTCCAATCAGATACGCCGGAAATACCCGAAGTTTTCTCTGTGGACAACGAACAAGTCAGGATGCTGCAGATTGCGGGTCTTAAAGAACTTGAATCCAGTAGGGATTCCAAAGCGGTTATCGCCGCCTTGAGGAATTTAGAAGCAGGCGCCAGAAATAACAGCAACTTGCTGGCTTTAAGCATTGAAGCCATGCGAGCGAGGGCGACTTTAGGCGAAGTTTCCGAATGTTTAGCCAGTGTTTTTGGGCGGTTTGAAGCGACAACTCAGGTGGTATCAGGCGTGTACACACAAGGTTTAGGAATCTCAGACGAAAAAACGGCGCTGTTAGATAAAGTTGATGCATTTGAAGCGCTCGAGGGGCGCAGACCTCGCATATTAATCGCTAAGTTAGGTCAAGATGGTCATGATAGGGGGGCAAAAATCGTAGCCACGGCTTTTGCTGACTTTGGTTTTGACGTTGATTTAAGTCCACTGTTTTTAACGCCCGAAGAAGTTGCCAGGCATGCGGTTGAAAATGACGTGCATGCCATCGGCATTTCTACGCTCACGGGCGGGCATAAAACGCTTATCCCGCAGCTAATCTCTGCACTGAAAGACATGCAAGCGGAAGACATTTTGGTGTTCGCAGGCGGTGTGATACCCGCTAAAGACGCTGACATTCTCAAAGAGATAGGTGTCGCCGGCATCTTTGGGCCTGCAACCCCCTTGCTGAAATCCGCTGGGGAAGTATTAGAATGCTTAAATGAACGCATTAGAAATGGCTCAAAAAGCGGCTTTTTTCGCTAATGAGAAAAAGGCTGAAAAAATACTAATCTTGGAAGTGGCAAAGCTCACCAGTTACACAGACTATTTTGTGATTTGTGAGGCGCCCAGTGAGAGACAGGTCTCCGCCATTGCACAAAATATCTTGGATGAAATGGCCAAGCTCAAGAAAAAACCTTTGGGTGTCGAAGGCCTAGAATTCGGCAATTGGGCACTATGCGATTTCGGTGATGTGGTCGTCCACGTATTCTTGGAAGGCTTGCGCCATCATTATAATTTGGACGGTTTCTGGCACGAAGCGGCCATTATCCCCTGCGAATTCTAACCGTCTTCTTTCGTCATTGCGAGGAGCGCACTGTCATCCCGGGCTTGACCCGGGATCCAGCGTTGTGCAGGGGGCTGGACCCCGGGTCTGCGCCCGGGGTGACAGCGCTCCTCGCAATGACGAATTCAGTCAGAATAGCTGAGATTTTTCGGCGGTTGTTGTGCATATGCCGCTTTCACCACTCATCCCGTTTCCACAGCAATCAGGCAATTTTAGCTCATCTACCTTTGCAGACCCTCTGGGCAATCGTATCGATACGCCAGCGGATTTAAGTGCCAGCTTTGAGATCGACGCTGTCGAGCTGATAGGCGATGGCGGCTCGGCCCGGGTATATAAAGTTCAGACCGTGTCTAGCGGGAGCTATGCGGTCAAAGAGATGAGCGCGAGTCGAGATCCCAGAACCGAGATCAAGGCTTTGCAAAAGCTCAGCATCCACCCCCATGTGGTTCATTTCGTTGGCAGTAAAAAGAATGATGAGACCATTCGCATCACCACCGATCTGATCAACGCTGAATCTTTGCAACGGCAGACGCCCTCGGCAGCTGACTTTAAAATCATTTTCAAACAGCTTCTTCAAACCCTTGATTTTTGCCATGGCGAAGGCATTGCTCACCTAGATATTAAGCCAGCCAACTTGCTTTGGAATGCTGATAGCCGTGAACTTAAAGTCATCGACTTCGGTGAAGCTCGCTTTTTTGACCCCATATGTCCCTTCATCGAAGAAGCTCATTTGCCGATTGGCACACCGCAATACCGCGACGATTATTTAGACGCATCTTTAAACCCAGTTCGCATTGATCTGTATTCAGCAGGGGTCACACTAAAAGAGTTATTCGTCCAGCGAGCAACACCGGATCAAGCAACCACGCGCCTTATCAACCGCTGTTTAAGTGGCCACGAATCCATCGTTTCGATTTTGATGGATCCATGGTTCGACGACGCATGAAAGGTAGTTGGCAAGTGAATTGAGACAAGCTAGCTATCGCTCCACGTGAAGCGACTGTTAATAACTATTTTCGTTCTGACATCTCTTACTTTAAACGCCAACCAGCCTGAGGGTTGGGTAGACCGCAATCCAGGCACTGCCCATCTTATGATCGCAGTTGCAGCAGCAGCATTGGCGTCGGCAAGCTGCTTATATATGGCTTTGACGAGTCATCGGGATGAGCGGTACTTGAACTTTGCCGCAGCAGCCCTTGGAACGTTAAGCTTAGGCGCAGGCGTGGCAAGGCAGGCATACATACCTTTAGAGCCACAATTGATATTAAGCTCGGTCATCCTTGGGTTTCTATCAACCCTTTCGGGACTCGCCGCATCGGGTTGGGTGCTAATTGAGAATTATGAAGAACATTTAAAAATTGGCGCCGCCGTAACCATCGGTATCTACGTGCTACCCCATGTGATTTTAGCGACTAAGTTGGCACTGCGCCGCATGCGCGTGCAGCCTGAAAATGTCGAACTGATGGATTGACGGGCAAATTTATAATTTCTAAACACCGCGCCATGAACGGGTTTCTATTTCGATGCTTCCTTCTTTTGTTCTTGGTGACAAGTTTTATCAATGCCCAATCCGGCATGGCAGTATTGCAGCCTCTGGGCGACCAAGAGCCCTTCGGCAGAGAGTCGTCGATAGCGGCGTTTGATTGGCAAAAGTATCTGGTACTCGAAAAGAAACAGCAATCCGGCGAACATCTAAGCGTATCCGAAAAATGGGCTTGGGCGATTTTAATGGTTCAATATTTACGAAACTTGCTCCTGCCTTGCTTCGAAGCGCCGCCTGTTGCTGAAGGTTCAGAACAAACAGTTCTTCCTAAGCACATTTCTGTTCCTGGCATCAAACAAGCAGGCTGCGGCGCATCGACGGATGCTAAGTCTGGGGCTGCAGCGGGAGCCAGGGACAGGGATAGCACAGGCACGAACGGTAGAGCAAGAACTACCCGCGGAAATGCTAATATTCCTCAGGCATTAATTGGTGTGATGAATGATTTCAGCGACTTTCTGGATGAGCTTCATATTGATGATGTGCTGGCAGATGCCGCATATAGGAGAGTTGCTAACTCTGTATCCACAAACAGGCTAGATTTTTCGAGGTTAGAGCTCTCTCCAGAGATTTTTGAAGAAATTCTACATGGGCTTCCCATTGAAGTGAGAAATAAAATTACGATTCTAAACCTCAGCCATTGTAAGTTAGCGAATACTTTTTCCCTGCCTGCCTTCATCGAGTTGAAAGAGATTATTTTGTACGATAACTTGCTGTCTGAATTTCCTGAATCTTGGTATGTTTTTTTGTCTCAGAATTCGGACAGCGAACTGGACTTGACCCAAAACCCGATAGTATCGGGACCCATCAGTTTACTGGAGAATGGACCGCGGGTAATTATTGATAACCATCCGAATATTGTGCAACGCTTTGCTGGTGAACAGGTAAAATTCGCGGACGGTTACCCAAGTCCCATCTGGGAGCGTTTGTATCTGGGTGGGCAACGTCATTGTTGTCCCGATAATTTGAAAAGACTTGGTGTCACAGCCGTGATAAATTGTGCTCGGGAAGTCAGAGAGGTTGCGGGCCGCCTCGCCCCATCGATTGCTGTGACCCATTTGGATTTAATGGATGACGCCCAGCAGCCCATTAGTTTGCGTATAGTTGCTGACGAACTAAACGCCTTGATTAAAGGCGGGGCCGCGGTGATGGTGAACTGTGCTCAAGGTGTTTCTCGTTCTTCTACGGTAGTTATCGCCTGGTTAATGGTTCACCAGAATATGTCTCTAATCCATGCCATTGAACACGTTTGGCTAACTCGTCCATTTATCCGCCCCAATGCAGGATTTATGAGGCAGTTGGTAGATCTTGCCCTGACGCTCAAGCTAAAAGTCGAAGAAGGTGAGTTAATTGCATCTTTGACGCAACTGGGATTATCTGTTGCGATTCCAGCTGACGCCGTTCAGGCAGCTCAAGACGAATCTGCACCCTTTGATCGTTTGGGAATTACGACCATAGGCGATGGCTCATCATCGGATGGAGATATGCCAACACGCGATTGCCAAACTCGTAGACTCCCGAATGGACCAAGTGGCGATTTGGATGATTAAGCTTTTTTTAACGAGCTTCTGGTGCGCGACGCTTTTTTCTATGCAGAGCGGGTCCGGCGCTGCGGTGCTGCCGAGGACATTCGCTGACAACCAGATTCGGCAAGACAGTCAGAACCGGACGGCAGAAGAGCCGACAGCGGGGTGGTACCCCATATCCAATCAGTTCAAAAACTCAGCATTCAGGGCGATGGGTTTATTGCGCAGAGATGCTGTCCGCCGCGTCTTAATGGCTCTACAGACAGATGACCGGGTCGTCCGCGATATGCTCTCTAAAGAAGTCTTCGAAGGAGACAATTTAGAAACTTACGTCAACGATAATTATCTCCAGAACAACTTTAGCCCCAGATATGAAATTGGAGGTGGGATGCTTCCTGCGATTGCCCGTCTTTACGGAATTGAGCTTCGAATATATCAGCCTGGAGATGATGATACTGCCGTTCTTTTTCAAAACTTTCCCTGTAGCCCCTGCCGTGTCGTCAACTTACTTCATATATACAATGCTGGTTATGACCGCCTAGAAATAGCAGCGGGAGCTGCACCGACGATTGTGAAGTTAGTACCTGTTCTGCCGTCAAGCAGTCATTTACTAGAGCCGTTACACCAATCTTCGGAGCACCGCTTGACGGTCGTCTTAGATTTGGACGAGACACTGATTTCCAATCGGTGTTCTGAGCCTGCAACAGCGAGGCCTTATGGTGAGGAACTTATCGCTTACTTGCGATCTGTGCCTGGTCTTGAGTTGGTGCTTTGGACCGCATCTGTACAAGACACCGCCGAGCAGGCGTTGAGTGAAACTTTTCACCACCATGACAACCTATTTGATGAAGCGATTTATCGAGATCCAAGCTGGTTTACTGAGCCAAAGTACGCCAAGGAGCTGAATCGCTTGGGGCGAATAAATAGTTTAATTGTCGATAATACGGTTGACGTATGCAAGCCTAGTTTAGAAAGAGCTTTAATCGTAGCCGATTTTCCTCTTAAGAATAATGAGATGGATGCCACTTTAAGAAATGTGGGTTACGCAGTGCAGGCAATTTTTAAGGATTTGAACCGGGGCCTGAGCGTTGAACAAGCAATTAGTGCCAATAATAAAAAATGGTTCGGCTTAAAACTAAACATGGGAAGCGAAGCAGAGCCAATATCGGCGTTCTATGTTAGATGGCACCTGAAAGCTACCATACCTTTGGGAGCAATTTCTGAGGCACTGCCTTGCAGTATGTAGCCCAAAAATCCCCATATTTAGCTTGGCATCGCTTTTCCTGCCTATAGACTCTGTCTAGCAGCAAGATTGTTAAGAATGTGAGATAGAAGTAGGGCAGATAGTGCGTAAAAAGTGCCGGCACCGTCCATAAAAATGTCCCTGTAATTTCTGGCAAATAATGGAAATGTCTAGATACGCTCCACCACCCCGATGCAAGTAGTAAGCTGGTTTTCGTGCGAATCAGTTTAGGCGGCTTGCCCCAAACCAAACAGTTGCCGTCTGTTTTTCGAACGCGCTCTTTTTGTTTGTCAGCAGACAGCGTAATGAGCTGGACGCAAAGCCCGCCTAATAAAATGGCCGCCGACCAAAATAGGCCTAAATGGTTAGGATGGTTCACCAAAAACAACGCTGGCGAAGTGTAAACCGCCGGCACCCAAACTAGACAGCCCCAGCACAAATAATACCCAGCCCTGTCATGCATGATATCCGTGGTGCGCAAGTAGTAAGCCTCGCCCGTGAAAAATCGTACCACATAAGCAAGCTGAAGAATCGCTGAGACAAGCATCGAATCCGAAAGCCCATAAACTTCATGCTGCTTTGCTGCGAAAGAGATGACCAGCAGGCCCCATGACATCATGCCGAATCTACAGTTGGTGAACATTTTCACATCCACCCCAAATAACCGGGGGTATAACTCCGTACCCCAAAAATAATCCAACACTGGGTAGCCGCTGCTGCCGGAGTCTGCTGTCGAAGGGAAGTACAAGCCTTTCAAACAGAGAAACAGGCAAAAAACCAAGCTAAACAAATTAAGCGCACCGAGCAGCCCGCCAAAGTTGTCGTAAAGAATTGCTAATGAATAAAGGCCGCAAAGGCTCCCGGCTATAAACAACCCATAGGTACAAACAAACGCCGCCACCCCATTCGCTTTATAAACCGGAACGTGCCCAGTGGGCGTCATCGGCCCAGAGACAGTTCTCCCCGGTAATACACGCATAAAGATGATTTGCACCACAGCATAAATTCCAAGGATGCTCCAAGCCATCGAGCTGCCGAAGAAATATGGTCGCCAGATGTTCCAAATCCCAGTGATTAGCCCTTGCTCAATCAGCTGAGAGCCGAGCGCGGTAATGGCCCCGTCTAAATGCACATTGGTATACCAAATCAAAATGGCAAAAGGCGAACAGCATAGGAGCAGAAGCAGAGGAATGATGGTCGTACGAATTAATGTGCGCATCTTAACGTGCACTTGAACCTGGAAAACCCGGGAGTGTATAAATTAGCGGAGAAGCTGAGGACGAAGTTGAGATAGACACAGTCGCTACAGTGGAATTGGAGTCTGCGTCTGGTGAATATGGGAAAAGCGATTCAGCTGCCGCTGGCATCGATGGGATAGAGCTGTCAGAGCTCACGAACCCGTGAGAACTGCTCAATGATACCGCTGGCAACCCCAGCAGTGGGATCGCACCTTCGGCCACTGAATCGGCAGGGTTGGGCGGAGATGTTGTAGCTGACTCAAGCTCGGGTCCTGCTAATAATTCGCCCGCTGCAGGTGAAAAATCACCAGCCATTAGAACCGTCGGCAAGAGGCAAAGCAGAGTCGCAAAAAATTTTGTCATAGGTTTCTCCGAGTAACTTTTCGTCCACTAAATTTGCGTGAGTAACCCTAAGCAAAGGCTCGTTGGCCATCGCTCTTTCGATGGCAAAACGTGCGCCCGGGTTTCGTGCCCAGCTTCTTCTGGCGATGCCGTTATTGACATCCCAAAATAGCATCGAGCGAAGTTTGGCATCTGCTTCATCCGATCCATCCAAAACTAAACCAAAGCCTCCATTCATTACTTCCCCGAAACCTACGCCGCCCCCATTGTGAAGGGATACCCAGGTTGCCCCGCGGAAGGCATCGCCGACGAAGTTTTGCACCGCCATATCCGCGGTAAAGCTTGATCCATCTTCGATGTTGGATGTTTCGCGATACGGTGAGTCTGTGCCTGAAACATCGTGATGATCCCGCCCCAAAACGATCGGCGCGGAAAGCCTGCCGTCCTTGATCGCCTGGTTAAAAGCTTGGGCGATTTGCATTCGGCCTTCAGCATCGGCATAGAGAATACGAGCTTTTGAACCGACTACCAGTTTATTTTGCTCGGCTTGCCGAATCCAAGTGAGGTTGTCTTGTAGCTGTGCGCTGATTTCTGCCGGAGCGGTTCTTAGGATACTTTCTAGAACTTCGGCTGCGATTAAATCAGTTTGACGCAGGTCTTCATCTCGCCCGGATGTGCACACCCAGCGAAACGGTCCAAACCCAAAATCGAAACACATCGGCCCCATAATATCTTGAACATACGAAGGGTAGCAAAAGCTTCCATCTGCTAACTGGATATCTGCTCCGGATCTGGATGCTTCCAGTAAAAAGGCGTTGCCGTAGTCGAAAAAATACATGCCTTGATCCGTCATTTTCCGGATGGCATTGGCATGACGTACAAGCGAATTTCGAACTTCACGCTCAAAGTTTTCTGGATCTTCAGCCATCATTTTTTGAGCCGTTTCCAAGCTCATGTCAGCTGGGTAGTAGCCACCAGCTAATGGATTGTGCAGTGAAGTTTGATCCGAGCCAAGATCGATTTTAATCTCATGCTTGGCAAGCGCCTCCCATAAATCGATAACGTTGCCTTGAAAGCCCAAAGAGATAGGTTTTTGGTCGGCTTTGGCAATTTTTAATCTGGCCAAAAGGGCGTCTAGGTCAGAAAATATTTCATCGATCCAACCTTGTGCATGTCGCTTTTGAATGGCTTTGGGATTCACTTCGGCGATGATAGCAATGGCTCCGGCAATGACTGCTGCTTTTCCCTGCGCACCTGACATGCCGCCAAGGCCAGAGGATACGAAAACTTTAATGCCATCGCCTCCGATTTTGCGACCGGCATTTAACAGCGTCAGCATGGTGCCATGCACGATGCCTTGCGGGCCGATATACATAAACGAGCCGGCTGTCATTTGGCCGTACTGGGTAACACCAAGAGCGGTGAATCGGTCCAGGTCATCGGGCTTTGAGTAGTTGGGAACCATCAGGCCGTTGGTCACCACCACACGCGGGGCGCCGGCATGAGAGGGAAATAAGCCCATGGGGTGGCCGGAATACATGACCAAGGTCTGCTCGTCGGTCATGGTTGCCAGATATTGCATGGTCAACAGGTATTGCGCCCAGTTTTGAAACACGCCGCCGTTTCCACCGTAGGTGATTAGCTCGTGCGGGTGCTGAGCAACTTTGGGATCCAGATTGTTTTGAATCATCAACATGATGGCAGCAGCCTGGCGCGATTGATGCGGATACTCATCAAGAGGTCTTGCACACATGTCATAGCTGGGGCGGAAACGATGCATGTAGATACGCCCAAAGTCTTTTAGTTCTTGAGCGAACTCAGGCATGAGCTGCGCATGGTGTTTTGGATCGAAGTAGCGCAGCGCATTTTGAATCGCTAAACGCTTTTCTTTGACGTTCAGAATATCTTTGCGCTTAGGCGCATGATTGATCGACCTATCTACGACCAGTGGTGCCGGCAGAGATGATGGGATTCCAGCGAGTATGCTATTTTTGAAGCTTAAATCTCGGTACATGACCGTTGTTTTTCACGGCAGCTTCAAATCGTCTAGGTCTACTCTGCCGAAAGCCAAGCGGTGTCTGGCTTCCCCTGTTTCAGCGATGTGAAAAAGGCTTCCCATTTAGACGAGATATCTTCCTGTCGAAGCATTTGCTGAGCGGTGATGCCTAAGGCATAAAAATCTCTTTCAATCAGATTACTGCTGGTTGGGTGGCCATAGCCAGGTGTGCCCTTCGGCAGGTATTGTTCCGAAATAAAAGGCGACCCCAATGGTTTGAAAAAGCGGGCTTCTCCCCAGTCAATGAGAGTCGCAGTGTTCTGTATATCTAGAAAGATGTTGGTAGGCTTTATATCTTGATGAGATATCCCACTGGCATGCGCAAATTGTAGAGCCTTCAAAACCTGGGATATCACCAGCTTTAGGCGCCCCGCAGGCAATGGCGTTAAAGGTGAGAGCGGTTGTCCTTCGAGAAGATCCATGGCTATTTTTAAACAGCCAGGAGTTAATGCATAGCCCAATAATTTTGGAATATGAGGATGCCCAGAGAGAGCGTTTAATGCGCGCACTTCTACCAGTAATCTGGCCGAGTAGTGTAGGTCATCGTTTGTATTGATAGATTTTCCTAGCTGCTGATGTAACACAGGAATAGTAGGTATTTCTTTTAAGGCAAAACTTGGGCCGTTTGATGGTTTTACAACATATACTGTACCCAGCCCGCCAGAGCCAATCCAGGTTGAACGCTCACCTTCGGGAATTGGCAGTGGTTTAATGAAAGGGCCAAAGCATCCTGCTATCGGGGTCCTGGCTGGAGAAATCTGTTCCATAAGTGGAGAGCCAAGCAGCCCCTGCCACCCTAGGGAGGGAGTTGTCGTAGAACTGTCCTCGGGCGGGCGCCAATCGAGGGATGATGGCGAGCAAGAGATCGAAGGAGAGGTCGGGGGACCTATCAAGTCTAGTACTGCGGGGTTGTCGTGTAGAATCCCTACATCATCGTGTAGTGAATCCTTGGAAATCTCTGCCACCAGAATTTCTAAAGGGCTGGTTGATTCTGTGGGAACCCGCTTTATCGGGGGGTCTAAAAGCCGCCAGAGATCTATAATCTTTTGTAGAGAAAAAAATGTTTGTGCCAGCTGCATCGTTCGCCTTATGGCGCGCTTACCGCTTTCGAATTGGTCAATTTCGAAACCTTTATAGCCCAATAAGTAAATAACACTGGGCGATATGTCCACCTCAGGCAGCTCTCTGAGAACGTTATAAGGCGCAATTCGTGGGACATGGTTAATAACTGGAACAAGAACACCGGTCTCTACTGTATCCAGCATCTGAATGCCCCCTACCAGTGCCAAGGTGGGTATAAAGTCAACATGAGGCGAGCTCGCGGCTTTTTGGATGGTGAAAAGCAGGGCATGGTGAACAGCAAAATAGTTCGCCAGCTCCGTGGTACCGCCTGCTATATGAGCTGTTGGAATATAAGCTTTAGCGAAACCAGCATGGAGCGATAGAATTAAGAGAAGACGAGTCATATTAGCCACCGCAGCCGTTTACCTCGATTCACTTGCGATGCAATGCCGTGAAGATTGCAAATGACTCTTTTAGTGTAATATAATGTAAACAATAGAGGTGGTAATATGTCTGGATTTGGTGTTGAACCGGCGGGAAGAGTTCGTGAGAACGTTCGACCGGCTGAAGCTGCTACAGTACGCCGTACGTCCGATGTATCTGATCTGCCTGCTGCGGACCCCAGAGAGGGAGGCAGTTTTGATATAAGTTCTCTGCGCGATAAAGTGCTAACCAAGGCAGAGATAAAAGAAGCTATCGCTCGTTCTAAAACAAAGTGGTTCTTTCAACGCAATCCCGTAAAAAAAGCGTTGGCGGAGTCGAATAAATATTTGGACAGCGTGCTAGGAGGAAGATCGGTCGCAGGCAGTGCGCTGCCCTTGTTTTATTCGCAGGAACAATTGGTTCGAAGGAACGCTACGGACGATACCGCTGTTCATATGGCGATTAAAAATGTGCCTGATTTGGCTCGAAAATTAATTGAACTTTTGCCTGCAGAACAGCTCATCATTAGCGGTGAGAATAAAAAGACGCCCCTTATGTTGGCTATAGAACATAAAGACACCCGTATCATGGAGCAACTTGTTTCTAAAACTAGGGCCCAAGGCTTGGACGCACAGGACAGCTTATTTAGGACAGCTCATGATTTGCTTAAGTTACAAGTTCAAGCTAGTCCGACTAACAAATTTTTGGAAAAAATGGCGGCACGGCTCGAGGCCTATGCTAAGCCAGCTAATCTTAATAACAGACGCATTCTTGGCAAGAAATATGCGCCGGGCTTAATTGAGAACTTGCCTTGGCTTTTACGTGCCGATGCCGCGGTCAAAACTGAGTTGGAATATGCAAGAAATTACGTGCAGCAGATTTTTGAAGGTAAGGAGCCAGTATCAGCAATCCCATTTTTCTTCTCGAAAGAGCTGTTGACGCAGGTGAATTCCGCAGGCGAAAATATACTCGTTGTTGCTAAAAGGCTAGGTTATAAAGAGTTGGCGGCTCACATATCTTCTTTAAGGGAAAGAGATCTAACCTTAAGTGAGATTGATGCTCAGTTGGAGGCGTTAGGCAAGCTACCAATGGATGATGAACGAGCTTCTCGGGGGATTGCTGAGTTGCAACGCGCCAAAGCCCGCTTGCAATCAGCCCAGTAGGATAGGAATCTAATTTTAATGGCGAGGGTTTGCACAGGCAAGCCCTATGCGTACATCTCCGACTTCAGTTTTTTCTCCCCGGTCTTTGTCATTGCCGAATGTACCTGAAATTGAGTCGCCTGTGCGGGTGGACAGGCGGGATAGTTTTCAACGTTCGCCCTTACCTGTGCCGCGAACGGCTCCGCCTGATATTTCAAAGCTGGAAGATATAGAAAAATATTACTCGATTAAAGGCGGTCTGAAGAAGTCAGATATTGACGATATTAATAAGAGCCTAAAAGCGAAGCAGTATTTTTCCTTTTTTGATACCGACTTACAGAACGCGTTGGCCAAATCTCGCAAGTTTCTCAAGGAGATGATGGCGGGTGAAAGGGACTTAAAGAATTTTCCGACCCTATTTTCAGAAGTAGATTTAAATACTTTGGGTACACCCGCTTTGGTTGCGGCCATCAAGCGCAATTTGACAAATGGGGTTAGGAAGTTGCTGGATAAGATGTCGCCCGAGCAAATTGAGGCAGGGCGGGTTGAAGGTCGGCCTTTGCTGCTCTGGGCGTTGACGCGACCTACCAACACATTTGCGAAGCTTTTAGTGACTCGCATGAATAACTTTGATGGCACTGGCATTTTAGATCATTTGCACAGTCGAGCAGATTTTGACGTAATTAGCGAAATACTTAAAAGGCCAGCCGGGCTAAAATCGGTTTTTACTTGGAGGGATGCACGTGGAAATTCGCTGTTAATAGAAGCCGTTAAGCGGGGAAACACAGAGCTTGCGCGCTTGATCCTGAACACCCCCGGCCTGCCTGAAGATCACGCTGGGCATTTAAATGCGGCGAATGAATCCGCATTGTGTTTGGCTTTGAGATACCACTACACCGAGCTTGCTAAGCTACTCATGGCAAAAATGACTTGGAGTCAAATTGTCTCCAAAAATCGAGCTGGGGTAGGTGCTCTGGATTTTGTACGCACGGCGCAAGATTTGGAGTTCTATTGGGAGCAAATACAGCTTCGTGGCATCACAGTTGTGGCTCATAGCATGTTTGAATGCCGCGACTTGAAAGGCAACAGTTTATTAATGCTGGCCGCGAAAATGGGTCATGGCCCTTTGGCAGACACGATTTTGGCATTGCCACAGCTCACACCGGACCACCTAACGATTGTGAATGATGGTGGTCAAAACGCACTCGCGCTCGCTTTTGAAAATGGCCACCCAGATTTGGCAAAATCCTTGCTGAAAAGAATGAATATCGCACAAATACAGTGTCGCAATCCGCAAGGTCAAACACCCCTTCAGGTTGCGGTTTCTAAAAGGATGTATGACGTGGCTTTGTACCTGGCGACTTTGCCGGCTATCAAAGATGTTTTATTCATGCGGGAGAATCGGTCGAAACGTGTTTTGCCAAAAAAAGAGTTCGTGCATCGTCTATCGGAAGAGAATCTAGCCCGGATTTATGCGGACCATCCCACCCTTTCAGCCTTTGTTTCAAAGTATTGCGCTTTTTTGAGCCATCAAGAAGCCATGAATTTAGGCATCGTTTTCGGAAATGTCGAAAGGCGGGAAACTAACATCGCCGGGCTTCCTAAAGATCCACAAGAACGCAAAGTTATGTACGATGCCATGCGGACAAACTTGGAGCATGTGGCCTTAAAGCTTGCTGATAAGAGCATTCCTGTGGAAACCAAGAAATCCGCTTTGGTAGAGTTGGTCGAAAGCGCCGATAAATGCATTACCCCTCAGTTCCAAGGCGCTTCTATCGCACGGCGATTGTTGTCAGATAACATGCCGAGCACTGAACGCGATTTATTGCCAGAAAGCCAGCTCGAAGATATTTTATACCGCTTGCGTGCTGAAATCGTCGATAAAATTGTCATGGCAAGGGCAAAACTTAAAAATAACAGTGTCCATGTTTACAACGGTGTTATCGCAGCAATTGGAAAGGAAGCAGGTGTTTTGGACGCTACCGCTTCATACCAAGCCGACCCAAGCTTCAGCATGAGTCAAGCGGCATTGATCGAGGAGTTCTCAAACGAGTACACGACGCAGCGTATGATTCAAGCCGTGATTCAGGCCGTCGCTACCAAGCAAATTTCCCCTTCGACCATTTCCGAACTGATATCTAAGTATCTGTTAGCCGGCGTTGCTGAAAGTGACTTTGAGACTCTTTCGGAGCAACTGTTTGTCGGCCCTGATTATGCTTTGTCAGACATAGCCATACCTTATCTATTGCTGAGCATGGACTTGCTGGAGCCAGCGGACCCTGCCACCGACCCTTTGGTCACTGGGGGCAAGCTGGGCCTAACCAAGGCAAATCCGCCCGCACTGATGAGACACTTGGCGAGTCAAAAACAAGCCTTATTGAAAGACAAATTGGTCGAACAAGCAAACTTGGCCGAGGCGCCTTACTCGGAGCCATTGGCTCTGGCCATGAATGACCTGCAAGAGGAGATTGAAGTTTTGCTCAAATGGGCCTCAGTGCCTGAAGGCACCTTGCCCAGGGCGCGAGAACTTAACGAAGATGACATTCGCAGAGCTGGGGAAATCCTAGCCAACACGGGCCTACCCAGAGAGCACGGCGATCCACAGTTCAACACGGCCGTCCAAGCGCTCACGGCAAGCGGAAAATGGACCCTGGCGCAGTCAACCCTACTGATTGAAGAAATATTTTTTCTCAGCCCTTAATAAGCACTTGCACTTCGAACTCGCGAGACAAAAGGGCGTGCTTTTTCTTTAATGGCGTTTTTTTGGTCCAGCTCCGCTTGTTCGCGCGCTTCGATTCTCGCAATTAGCAGATCGTGCGATTGTTGTAATGCTAAAATAGGTCGTAAGTGCTTGAGTTCTGTCAAAGAGAGCAGGAAATGCTGTTCTGTTAAGTCGAACGCAGTCGCTAAATACTTAACTGGCCTGCACCATTGTCGCGCTTTTCTTTTCGCTTCAGATAGCTCAAGGTCTTTTAGTAATAGAATCGCTTCTATGGCATCTGTTTGATTTTTTTCAATTTCATCTCGAATATCTTCTTCCGAAGTTCTTACTACGTCTCCAGCTTCCAATTCGTTTAGAGTACGCCTGTTTAAGTAAGCGAGTAGCTCGTTTGCATGATTTGCCCAGAGTTCCGCGTTGACTGAATCACCCATTTGACCATAGATTTGGCCTAATCGGGCTGCGTAAATCGCGGCATTTTCGGCATCCCTATTCTGGTAGAATTTCAAGTAAGTTGCTTCTGGTCCCGTAATGAGTCTTGACCGAAGGTCGTTGTAAATTTCTGTCCAATACCCCTTGGCTAGGGCGTCTTCGCTAACTAGTCGTACCATTTGAGAAGCAATGTGGACACACCTGCACCAATCTCTGTTTTGATAGGCAACATTGAATTCATTTTGCAGCTGGGGTTGGCTAACAAAATCGGGAGGTAAGTGTTCCGCGGCAAAGCAATTCACTGCACCAAATATGGCAATTACTAAAAATAGTTTAATGGTCATGATTTATCCTAATTAATTTATTTATTTAAAGAAATATATAATACAGTTAAATTCGTTTAAGTCAAAGTCCATGCCAAGGGGCCCATTCTTTGTGTTGAGTAACGTAATTCAAGCTGTTATGGCGCCGCTGATGAGTAGATCTTCGTTGCGAGCCTTTATTTTCGCCCTGACAGCCCTTTCAACTCTTCAAGTAAAACCTGCAAATGCTGGACCCGACGAGCCGCCGCGGTGGTTTAGACATAACCCGTATAATATTGATGGTAAAATGGTTGCAGCGCTACCCCGGGCAATGCCTGAGGCAAATGCTACGGTTGCGAGTAGTTCTCAAGATACAATACCCCATGAAGTGGAGGCCTTAGCGCCCGTTACCTGGGCGGAGGTAGTACAGGAAAAGCCGGCTATTTTCAGGCTTACGGTACAGATTTCGAAACATTTGGAACCGAGGATTTACGGATATGCTGGTTTGAAATGTCCCGAAAAGGTGCTTGTTGCTTGGGACATCATCAAGGACTTCCATAAAGCTGACGGAAATTTTGTGGGAGATGTTGTAGGAGATATCGTGGGAGATGTTTCTAATTGTGTGCGAGTTGCGCATCCGAGTGACCGTATGGCTAGAAATGTTACAGATGACGAGGTTCAGCATTTTGAGAGTTTGCGCCGGCGAAAACATGCATCGGTGACCAGTTATTTTGAATCCAGTTCTGTTTACGAGCGGTGGCGAATGGTAGAAGTCCTTGTTTTCACTGGTTTTAAGACCAACACTGTTATGGTGATTTATACAGGCGAAGCTAACTATCAATTTGTTCCGAGATTGGCGTCTTATTTAGGTGCGTTTGTTCGAATGAAGAAAGTTGTTGCTCAGAGCCTCGACAGATAAAATTTCTGCCAAGTTTACAGCTTCGTGACTAACTATATCTATGAAGATATGTATGCTGGTTTTTGCCCTGGCTATTACAACGGTTGTTCGCGCACAAAACATCGAGCTTGGCCCTGATGAGAGGTTGGTCACCATTTTGGGTACCAACGATATTCATGGCGGCATCGAGCCTAACTTTCCTATGTGGGCTGGTATGGTGGATGACATCCGCCAGCGGACCAAAGACCGTTACGACCAACGGGCAGGGGTGCTGACAGTCGATGCCGGTGACCAGTTCCAAGGCACATTGATCAGCAACTATACCGAAGGCATGCTCATCTTCGCCGCGATGAAGCTCATCCAATATGACGCCATTGTCCCTGGCAACCATGACTATGACTTCGGCCCCATTGGATGGCTCGTTGACCAAAGTGCCGACACCAGCAGACGTAGAGAAGCGCTGGAGAAGGCAGCTTTCCAAACAGGCGTGCCGCTTTTGTCCGCCAACACTTTCTATAAAGACTCGCTCATGGATACTGCAGGTGCGCCTGTAGCAGTGTCCAACACAGGATGTCTGCCTAAGGGCCCTGCTTCCCAAATAGATTGGTCGAGAGCCCGGCAGCCATCGTTTCTAAAGCCTTACCTGATTAAACACGTTGCCGGGCTGCGCGTGGCGCTGATTGGTATAGACAACGTGAACACGAATATCTTAACCACCGCAGACAACGTCGCAGACCTATGTTTCGGAGACGAAGAAGAGCATTACAAGCGCATCCGTAAACAATTAGAAGGCAAAGCGGATATTTTCATCATGGTCGTTCATGATGGCGATGTAGCCGTCATTGAAAAGCTGACTTCGCCCGAAAGATTGGTGGATGCGGTCATCTCCGGGCATACGCACCAAGTCTATAGCCGACGTATAAATGGCGTTCCTTACGTTCAAACCGGATCGGGGGGCCATTTTTATGACCGAGTCGACTTGGTGTGGGATAGCAGTGCCCGAAAAATAGTAGACGCGCGCACCCAAAGCTCCGCCGGCAACCCCATCACAGGCCCTCATTTCAACGGCGCCGTCCAAAATCTGTTGGAGCAAGCCCGCAGAGACATCGCGCCTTTTTCTGGCAGGCCCGTCGGTAAAGCCGCTGCGCCTATCACCCGTGACTATATTAACGAAAACGCCTTAGCAAATCTGCTGACCGACGAATTCAGGCGCATAAGCGGCACCGAAATAGCCTTCCTAAACGGTGGCGGTATCAGGGCGAATCTGCCGGCATCAGATCTAAGCTATGAAGACTTTTTCAAAATCTCCCCGTTTTCCAACAGAGCTTTAATTTTAGATCCTATGCCCATCGAAAATCTAATCGCTTTGCTCAAACAGTCCATCGTCACTTGTGGAGCCTATGGCGCGCTCTTTCAAAGCGGCCTCACAGTGAGTTATCGCAGGCACTGCACTGGAGATGCTAAGTTAGACTTAGCAGCCAAATTACTTCGAGTTGAACAAATTGGCGGGCCGATATTATACACCGAACAAAGCGGCATTAATCCACAAGCACCTAAACATTTCCGTATCGCAACCATCGATTTTCTAGCGACTGGCGGGGACAGATTCGATGGCTTTAAACAGATTCCGATTGTGAAAGATTTGGGGATATTGAGAGAGCTGTTGGTGGAGGATTTTGTTCGAACGCGACCAAATTTTATTGGAAAAATCGATGGTCGATGGAGAAATGAAGATATTTAATGTTGCTTTAATTGATTTTTTTAATAAAATCAATTATTATTGAATATCCAGTTGACAATGAGCGCTGATTTGTCCACATAACTTCGCGCATGAAATACTTTTTAATTTTAATACTATCCGTCAATTTTGCTAGCGCTGGAAAGCGATCAAAACCACCTGCGCCGCCCGTTCAGCAAGATGACGGCGCTGCATCAGATTCTGAATATACTATTAAGTTGGAAGATTTATTGGATGGTTCAAAAACAATTAAGGATATGTGCGAAAACGACTTAAATTTGGATACGCTGATCGAGGATTTCGAACGCCGCAAGGGCAAAACTCAACTTAAAGCGCGGCGAAGTGACATCGAGGCGTTGCGCCAACAGGAAAGAGATTTCGTTGCGCAAAAACGGCAGCAAGCGAGCGAGCGCCGTCAAATGGCTCATATGGGTCAGCGTGGTCCCGTGGCAGCGACACTTTCTACGAGATTGGTGGCCCCAGAAAACGCGACTCAGCTCCAAATGGCTCAGTGGGATCAGATCCTTGCTGCTATTGAGGCATCCGACCATGAATATGCCGGAACTGCTCTGAGAGAATTACGTTTTGCCCGAGCGTTTCATGCTCAAAATGCGGTTTTAGTTGAACATATTCTCGGAAATAGACTGACTGGCGACGCTCAACGTGGATATGTTGCTGCGATGCTTGGTACGTCTGTGATGAACATTCATGCGGTTCACATCGATGAAGGTGAACACCTTGCTGAAAGATTACCTAATTTGCTGGGTATGATTATACATGCACTTGAAAGTGGTGTTCCAATCGACTTAATAATTACCTGGATTGGATCCGGCTCCGGTTGTTTAGAGCAGAGAATCCGGGCTTTTGGCAATTATTTCGCACGCTGGCTGTCAGCCCCACAGCCCTCGTCGGGACCCGCCCCTGCCGGGATGGGGCACCGCACTCACAAGGCAGCTAAATAGGGATAAATCGTCACCCTGTTGACTGTTATATTTAATACAATTATTATTCCATTCAATATTTAAATTGATGGATTGTATTGTATGAATAAAATTTCTGCCTTAATAATTGCTTCTTGTTTTTTTAATCTATTTTTCGAGCCTAGCTTAGAGGCTGGGCGGAAAAAAGGCCCTGCTATCCCCCTGCCTTCTCCTATTGAAAGTGATGAAGAGGACGCTGACGATAGCATTACGTTGGAACGACTTCTTCGTGGTCAAGTGACCATGCTCGATGTCGTTGAAGCAAGTAACATGGCGTTTTTGATAGCCGATTACGAAAGAAGAAGGGGAAGACTCAGTCCAGAACATACAAAGGGCTTGCAGCACCTGTTTGGCATTGAGAATGAGATTTTGAATGAAAGGCAAGAGGCCGAAAGGTTGCGCAATCCGGTAGCGGTTAGAGAAAAGCAAAAGGTAACCAAGGCAACGAAAAAGCCTGTTAAGCCTGCTGCAGCCAACATTGCTTCTTACAATGCTTCTGAGGCAGATTTACAAGACTGGGACCAGTATATCCGTATTTTTTCTAACCATCTGCATCAGGCTAGAAGTGAATATGATATACAACAAACCATTGATTTGCTTCAATATTTCCGGGATTTCCACGCTCACAATGAAGAGCTTTCTAATCGAATTTCACAGGGTGATCTTCAAGGCGATGGTTTAAAAGAATATCTTCAATCGATTCTGCCAAACGTTAAACCTAAAGCAATCCATGCATTGCATTGGGATCAACATCAACCTTTGATTGAAAGGATGCCGGCATGGTTAAATTTATTGCGACAAGTATTCGAATTGGTTCCCGCTAAAATAACCTTGGATGACGTAGGAAATTGGATAGGTGGTGGCACAGGCTGTGTTGAAAAGAGATTTGAAAGCCTGGTTAATGGGTTTCTTCAACGCAAAGATCATGTTGCTCAAACCCCGAATGAGATAGCCGCTGCGTATTTCGAAAACCGCCCATATTTAGTCGACTTTTTGGTTCAAGCTTATGATGTTGCTTTGAAACTGAGAGTGCCCAACATGCCGAGCAGTGCATCTTTATTCTTGAGAAGCTATTTTACTCGATTAATGCGAGTGAATCTCGGAATCGACATTGGTTTTATGGACATGGAACATCTCTTAATGGAAGCGGCTACGGTTACGCCTATGATGGGCTATGACGCGACGCCATTTAAAGGCCTCATTAATGAGCATTCGCCCGCGACAACAACACGCGCGGACATCTCCATAGAACGCTCACCAGCGAAGGTCATGGATCGCTCTTATTCACGTGGCACTCCGTTGACACCAGCGGCTACCAACTCTCCCTCAAAACAGGTTAAGAAAGCCCGACCCGTGTATGATCTACGCGGCGATTGCGCATTTGATGCGCTGACTGCCGCAGCAGCACGAGCAGGCATTGCTCTCAGACTTTCGCGCTCGATATTTATCGATGATGTTATAACAGAGTTCCAACGCATCCTTTCCATCCCGCAATTATTGGCGAACGATAACGAATTTCTCCTAAGACTGACCGCTATTTTACGAGCAAGAGGTTTTCTGCAGCCAGGCGAACAGTTAACGCAGCACCACCTTAACCAATGGTCCCAATGGTTCGGTCAACAGCAAGGTCCGGCAGCTGATAATCTTGACTTAATGTTGCTAGCTCAGCTCTATGATATAAATATTCAGATTAACGTGCTTCAAGGTCCAAACGTAGTGCCAGATGTCGGAGGCAATTTTGGACCGATAGACCTAAATCATGACCCTTTATTAAATATCGTATTGTTAAACGAAAACCACTTTGTTGCTATGGCTGATTTCCATGGCGGTATGTTAGGTCCCACTCCAGCGGGCCCTGCGCCAGCAGGGAGAGCTCTCTTTGGCCTGGATACGAGCTTCTGACGGATATTGCGATCTATACTTAAAATTGGCACTCTCACCGCATGAGAGTGCTAATTGCTACAGCGTTTGAGAATTCCAAAGACCCATTTGAAATACTGGCTCAGGATTATATCAAACGGACGCAGTTATTGTTCCGTCCCGAATTAAAGCAGGTTAAACCCAATAAGTTGTTGGCTGTAACAGAAGGTTGTTATCGGGTTTTGTTAGACGAAAATGGCGTTGAGCTTAACTCAATTGAATTTTCGAAGAAACTTCACAAGCTTATCGAACAGCCTCGGCCAGTTGCCTTCTTAATCGGGCCTCCAGATGGCCATCATGCTGAGACAAAAAAGCTTGCAGATGCTGTGTGGTCTTTGTCTCGATTAACTTTGCCGCATAAGTTAGCATTGTGCATGTTGGCAGAACAGGTCTACAGGGCTGGCGAGATAGCGCGTGGCGGACCTTATCATAGGATATAAGATATTAATATTTAGGTAAGCTTGAAATAGAGTACGGCTCTGTTCTAACTTAGCCTATATGGGATTTACCGGTTTTAAGGCTGTCAGTGCCTTGATTTTTCTTTTGAGCATCGCGTGCAGTAAAGAAGTATCGCCTCCAACGGGAGGCAATGGGCCCCAAGAACCCATTGTTCTATGCAACACTAGTGCCGAGTGTCCGTCGGGAAAGGTGTGCGACTTTACCTTCCCGTCTCGAGGGAAGGCTGGGCAATGTCTGGCGATATGCCCAGCAGATGGCAATTGCCCGGCGGGTGAAGTTTGCAGCCCCATCTCAGGAGCTTGCGAGCCGAGTTGTGCTGATAGTGGTGGTTTATGTGATAAATTAGATTTTTCAAATTCCATTAGGGCTGTGTGTATTAAACCTGACGGTTATTGCGCCATTCCCTCCAGCGGTGCGGGGTGCCCATCGAATTTTAAAGCCGCCAACAATTTCTGTAAGTTCGCTAGTGAAAATAGATGTTTAGGCACATATAAGGGCGTTCAGCTAACTTCCGATCCCATCACGCAAACCTGCGAACTTCAATGTTCTTTCAACAACGATTTGTGCGAAAGTCAGCTGAGTTCGCTTCAAATACCTGGCTCTAACCCTGTCACATACAGGTGCAGCAGGGTGACCGCGGTGTGTGCCCCGCAATGTGCTCAGTCGCCCGATTGTTCCAGTAATACGCTGCGTAAGGTGTGTGCGATTAATCAGGGTTCAGCCAATGGTGGTACATGTGAAGTTGGTTGTTCCTCGCCAGGCGCTGCGTGTTCTGACGCCCCAGGACTAACTTGTTCCAAAAGTAGCCTGCAGGATGGACCATTTTGTTTGATTAAATGTTTTGAACCTGATTACTACTGTCCACAAGGCACCGCTGGGCCCAGCTCCACAGACCGTCTAAAATGTGTTGATGGTGCCTGTAAATAGGTTTTAAAGCTGCGTTTGTTTCAAGTTGTAAGCTTGTATTTTAGGCCCGCTCAGCTTTACAGTTGTAATATGCGTGATTTTCGACCGATTTTGATATTTGGGGTTATAATTTTAGCACTTGGCTTTTCATCTGGGTGCTCTGATGCTAAAAAGGTCGAATCGAATTGGTTGATTGACTCACGTACGTACGAACAAAGCGTTGCTAACGTTGGTGCTGCTTGCAGTGCGACAACTTCTTGCCCAGCGAATTTGGTTTGTGACTATTTGTTTGCAGGGCCACAAAATGGTGAAGGAACGTGCCAAGTTCCTTGCAAAAATGCTGGCGGAGCTGGTGCGCCCTGCACAGCGGGACAAATTTGCAATCCTCTAACGGGCACGTGCCAGGCTGGATGTAATCAGCAAAATAATAATTGTTCTGACGAACTTAACGGAAATACCAATGGGGTCATACAGTGCAGCTCTTCAACAACCGCTCCTGGATATTGCGAAATGACTTGCAAGACAACGGCAGACTGCAATTCGCCTGGCTCGGATAGTTCAAAGAATGTCTTGGTTTGTGATACCTCTAGAGGTATTTGCGCGCCTAACTGTGGCGGCGGTGGTTCATGTGCCGGAGTGGCGTCGCCGGATAAACAAACTAATTTGAGCTGCAATACCAGCATTAACTTCTGCTATTTAACCGGATGCTCTACAACCTGTGCTGCGCCAAATCAGCAATGTTCGAATGGCTATTGTGAGCCAGCAGCTTGCACCTCTAGCGCAGGATGCCCGGCTAGCCAGATTTGCAATCTTCAAACATCACAGTGTGGTGCTTGCAGTGCTAATTCGGAATGCAACGCAAGAAATGCCAATTGGATTTGCAATGAGGGCGCTTGTCAGGCCCCATGTAATGCTACTTCCTGCTTAAATGGTCAGATATGTAACTTGAGCTCTGGGTTGTGTGGCGCCTGCAACTTAAACTCGCAATGCTCTGTAGGCACAACTTGTGAGAGTGGCAGCTGTTCATGTACCGGTGCAACGTGTAGCAGCGGTGAGCCGTGTGTCAATAAGACCTGTGTGGCTTGCACAGATAACAGTTTGTGCCCTTCAGGGCAGGTGTGTGATGTGTCCAATGGTACTTGTCAGGCCAAGTGCACAGTAAGTTCTTGTGGCAATAGCCAAGCTTGCAATCTAGCGACGGGCCTTTGTGGCTCTTGCAGTGCGTCTAACGCGTGTGCTTTGACCCAAACGTGCAATCGGTTTGGAATCTGCGAAGAACTGTGTACCGCTGGGAGCTGCAGGAGCGGGAGCGTTTGCGTGAATGGGGCATGTTCGGTCTCTAACGCCAAGACAGATCACTGTGGTAATGGGGTTGTTGAGACCACTCTTCAGGAAGCCTGCGATGAAGGGAAGTTGAACACGTCATGCTGCGTCGATGCAGATTGCGGAAATGGTCTAATCTGTAACGCTGGAGAGGCAGCTTGCATCGGTGCGGAGTCTCCGACTTATGGACAATGTGTATACCCCAGCGGGAAACCGCAAGGAAATGGTTTGAATGGTCATTGCAGTTCGGATTGCTCGACGGTTTGCGCGGTAACGGTATTTCCTTCAGATACTACGAATCCCTTCACCACAGCCGCAGCAACGAGTCCTAAGAGTTTACACAATCTATTGTCGACTGCTTTGGGTGTAGATATCGCTCCTATATCTTGTGATGGTAACGCTGCTTGTCCAGCGGGCCTAACGACTCTCTCTGAGGGGAGCAGTTGTGTTTGTGTGACACCCTCAGGCATTTGCCCCGACCCACAGGGCACAGGAAGCTATTGGTCTACGGCTCCTGATGTCGCCATTTGCCCATGCGGATATGGCGTATGGATGGCTAATGGCCAATATTTGGATTCTCAAATAACTGTGAATGGTTCCCTTAATATTTATGGTGGATTTAGTGGAAGTGAGTATTCTATTTACGATCGCCAGGATTTAGTATCCGGCGCTAAGCCCTTAGGAAGCAGCTCGTTTAGTGGAACAATCATCAATAACGCCAGTGCCGAACCCTTATTGCAATTAGGGGTAGGAGGCTCGGGCTCTTCGAAAGTTACTTTAGATGGATTTCAACTTTTGAATGGTAAGTCTAGCATTGGAGGTGCTGCTGCATGTGCGTCTGATACCTCTGCTCCTTCACCCTCGGGCGGAATTACTATCTGTAAAGACGCTAAGGCCACGCTTCAAAATCTCCGGATGGTAAAAAATCATTCGGATTTGGATGGCGGCGCTATTAAGAATACAGGCGTTATGGTTTTAAAAGAGTCGGCAGTCATATTGAATGATGCGGGTAGTCAAGGAGGAGGAGTAAGCCATATGGCTGCATCTTCTCTGCCGGAAAGTACCATTGATGGCGTTGTTTTCTATGAAAATTCTGTCGAGAATTTGAGGCTTCTTCAGCCGGTATGCTCGGCGGGTGGTCAGGGTACATGTCCTTTTGGCTTATCTTGTCCTCTGGCGGGAGGGCCATGTATCGGTAGCCCAACCCTGCCGATTCCCTTTCCTTGTAATTCAGACGTTCAATGTTTACCGGGGCAAAGTTGTCTTTTATCCAAATGCTCAGGTCCATTTGGGGGTTGGCCTCTTGCTGCGGGCGGAGCAATCACTTCTAATGCCCCTGGAGGCGGTTCCACATTGACGATTCGTCGATCCAAATTCAATTCTAACCACACTTATATGAATGGAGGCGCCATTTATTCTACATCGCCTCTAAATGTGACGAGCTCTATATTTGTCGCGAACTCCGCCAGTAATGCCGGGGGCGCGGTTTATTTGGGTAACGTGCGCACCAGCTTTTTGTCGAATTTAACTTTTAAGGATAATAAATCTTACACGGTAGGTGGTGGTGGAGTTTATGACGGCTCTAGTGGCAACGTAACAATTGAAAATAGCTTATTTAGAGACAACCAAGGGTTGTATCCTGTTAATGCTAGTAATTTATTGGAGTGGATGGGTAATAGGACGGCAACCGTGCCAATTAACTCGATTAACCCAAATATCGTTGTGACCTCAACGACGAATCCAGTACAACCATCCTTTCAACCTTCCGTGTATTCGTACCTGGATATCTGCCCGGCCAACGCCTACGTTTACAATAGTACATCTGTGGGAGATAGTCCGATGGGTGTGTGTACTGGGACTGATACGCAGCTTTGCGGCATTCCAACTACAACTGGTTTCGGAAACAATATTACTTTTAATTCGAACGCAGTCAGCAACAAGTGTAACGCTCCACAGGAATTTGCAGACTGTGCAGCACCGACTTATCGTCGATGTCAGCCATTTTCTGGCAAGGAGATTCCGGGTGTTGTCGTTACGTCTGTGAGCTCAGACATAAATGGAAATATATTTAAAGTACCTATTTTGGGAGCTTATGTTCCAGCAACTTGCACCAGCGGCTGTGTGCCTTGTAATGATGATTCCGACTGCAGCCTATTAGGTAAAACCTGCTCTAACGGTGTTTGCAGTTAAAATAAGGCGCATGAACTGGAATAAATGCCCATGTTTGCGGTACACTTAATTATGCGCCTATTTGCATTTGTCACGATACCAATTTTGTTTATTGCTTGTGCGGGAAATCTGGCGGATGGCATCGATGTGTCAGTTTGTACCACTCAGGGGCAGAGTGATGGTCAAGGTCATGTTTGCTTAGGTGGTACATGGAAAGCACTGTTAGATGGCATGTGCGGTACCAATACTAATGGCAACATAGATGGGTGTGCCAAGGGCAAGGTATGTACAAACAATGTTTGCACCTTTCAACCTAGCGCTTCCCCTGTATGGTTTATGACAGACGGGATCGAGAGTGGTGCTACGCTGAATTCTAGTTCCAATACACAGGACTATATATATAACATCCTGGCGAAAGGCTATGACTCTTTAGATGACTTTTGTGCTACTCAGGCGCAGCAGTCAATATATCCCGCAATGAGAATGCAACGAAAATGGTACGCCCTAATTAATGCGCAAGGCACTGCTCAAAACTCCAGAATGGCATTGCTGTCAACTTACCCTACCTTCCTTGCGCCCAATGGTCAGTCAACTGCTGGAGTGACGCCCTCTGTATACGATAAAAATGGAATTAATAATTTATTGCCAGCCTTCACAGGGTATTTTTGGAGTGGTATGTTGGCTACTCAAAACGCCAATTATTATTTAGATCCCTCTTGCCAAGTCAATGGCGTATCTTGGGCGGCGACATCAGGGCAAGCTAATACTTGCTATAGCACCGGGGGCCTGCTCGACTGTGGTAACCCAAGTCAATGTGGGCAGACGATAGGTTTAGCTTGTGTAGACAGGGCCCCTTGAGCTATCACGGTTCATTCGCTGAATTAGAACCCAACATGGATATAATCTTCGTTCGTGCATGTCCTTCATCCCAAAGCGCACTCCCAACCTCTGTGACCACCCTCAAAAACCCAGGCGGCAAATCCGTAGCCGCTTCAATCTCAAAATCAGGCTGCTTTTGGATGGCAGCCAGCGTTTCTGGGTTGCTGACTTGGATTTTCAACTTACGTCTGGAACGCAACTTTTGAATCCCGTCGTTGATAACGCTTTCCTGGTTTGCTTTGTCCAGGCTTAACGGCCCGCCTAAAATTTTCTTGGAAATCTCTGCCGACAAGCGGGTTAAGGGAGCTTTCAGGTCGGCGCATTCCTTCGCGCGGTCCATGAAGATCTGCACGGCCATTTCTGCGGCTTCGGCGAAGGCTTCGTTGGCGCCCTCGACTTGGGCTTGTTCTTTGGCTAGGACGGCTTGTTGCTTAGCCTCGTCAATGATGCTGCGGCGGTCGGCGAAGGCTTTGACGTAGAGTTCTTTGATATCTTGCTGCTCTTTGTAGGCTTTGCCTTTGACGACGACTGAACGAGTCACTGGGATCTGTGCTGGCTTTTCGGTGCTTTTAATAATGGTTGCCATTTTATATCCCCAGGACCCTTGAAATTTCTTCTACTTGGGTTTTGAGCTGGGCGTCTATGACGCCGGATTCGGTTTGCAGCAAGATGCCTTCGGAGACTTGTTTGTCTTCGCGGATATCGATGTCCTTCGCTCTTTGAAGTAGGTTGATTAACTGCTCTTTATTGTTTTTGAGAATCTGGGTGTGAGCGGGATTGGCTCTGATGCGGATGATTTCAGCTTCGGATACCGTTTTTAAGGCCTCTTGAACAAAGCGCAAAAGGGCGTCGGGGGATGATTTGAGCTCGCTGGATACCAAGGTTTGGGCCACGCTTAGGGCGTTGCGCACCAAGTCTGGCTCCATCTCAGAGGCGTAGATGGTCTTGAGCTTGGTAAGCTTCTCTTTTAATTGCGCGGCTTGCAATGCGCCTTTTTGTTTGCCCTCGCTTTTGGCTTCGTCAATTAAAGCCTGAGCTTCTTTTCTTGCATCAGCTTCTTCGGCGCTGATTTTGCTCATGGCCGCGTCTAAGGTTTCGCCCACAGAATCTCCTCGGTTTGGGTATTAATATTAGCCAGTCTGCTCCAAGCAAACAACAGATCGCTTAATCTATTCAAGTATTTTATGATTTGGGGTCTAATTTGAGTGCCGCTTTCTTTTGCAAGAATCACTTCTTGTTCTGCACGCCTTACAGCCGTACGGGCCAGGTGCAGGCGGGCAGCTAGTTCACTGCCTGTGGGTAGCACAAAGTTTTTTAGCTGTGGCAGCTGGGCATCTACGGTGTCGATAATTTGTTCGAGCTGTTCAATGCGTTGGTCGGTGAGCAAGCTGTTTTCTTGAACGCGTGTTGCAACGGACGCAAGCTCTGCACCTGCATCGAACAAATCGGACATGATTTGTCTAAGTTCAGGCTGCAGGTCCATGGAGATTACTGCGGCAAAGCCGATGGCCGCGTTGGCTGCGTCAATGCTTCCGTAGGCTAAAACCTGCGGGTGTGCTTTGGACACTCTTTCGCCGCCGAAGAGATCGGTTTCGCCGGCGTCACCTCGTTTGGTGTAAAGTTTCATCGACTACGTGTCTATCCTGAATCCTAGTTCAAAACAATGAGACGGCTTAAATTTCGATTTACCAAAGTATTTAGGCTTCTGACTTGAAAACGCTTGAGTCGATTTACTAAACTTAAGGCGTATGTTGCCTTGCTCAAAGTTTGTATGCTTCTTTAGCTTATGCGTATTTGTGATTTCATGCAGCAAGGAGGCAACCCCTAACGGCCCAGGAAATGGCGGCAATGGCAATGATCCTTCTCCTGTAACCGAATGCAATTCTCAGGCGCAATGTCCAGGGCAGGTATGCGATTTTAACTTTCCGACGGGCTCTAGCGCTGGGCAATGTAGGGCGATTTGTCCCGCCAGTGGCAATTGCCCGGACAGCCAAGTGTGTAGTCCCATTTCTGGAGCTTGTGAGCCAAATTGTTCAACTTCAGAAGCTATATGCAACCCAATAAAGGGTTTTTGCACGATTGCAGGGTTTTGTGCGATTGCTTCTGCTAGTGGGTCCGATTGTCCTAGTAACTTCACTCTTACTAATGGGTTTTGCAAGTTCTCATCGTCAACTGGCTGTGCAGGGAGCAATATGACCAAAGATGCTGTTACGAATACTTGTGAACAAAGGTGCACGCCAGGCGCCGCTTCCTGCCCACAAACTGTTCAAAAGCTTAGCCCTCAACCAACAATTACCTATGTTTGCAGCCCCATAACGGCTACTTGTGTTGCGGGTTGCGCGACTGGACAGACTTCGTGTGCGGATCCGATTCGCAGTGCGCCGCTGACTTTAAAAGGAACCTGTTCCTGTGAATTGGGTTGTGACGTTTCGCGCTTCAAGGATTATTGTTTAAATTCCAATAAAAAACTTGTTTGTGAGAGGCCGGAGGTCGGCCCGCCAGAGGTTTACGCATGTACCCAGGCGTGTACCACACAAGCAGATTGCTCGCCTGAATTGCAATGTTTAACGGCAAACAGCCCGCCGTATTGTGGAACTTTATGAAAAATTTGCTTCTGAGTTGGGGAATAATGGCGGTTTTTTTTACAGCTTGCTCAAATGAGCAGCAGCGTAAAATACAGAATTTTTCTGTAGGTAGCTGTTCTCCAATGTGTAGCTCGAATCAAGTATGCGACCCTCAAAGCAACTTCTGCCAAAGTGGGTGCAATCCAGCGCTACCGAACATTTGTTCCGTAGGGCAAATTTGCAACCCTGTTGTTTCCGCTTGTGAAGACAGCTGCAATTCAGCAGATGATTGCAGCTATTTACCAGGTTTAGGCCTGCCCACCTGCGTGAAGCAAGTTGGCAGTTCTGGCTATTGCGCTACCACCTGCAGTAGCAATTCGGATTGCGGCAATGGGCTCGTTTGTGGTCACGGCCTGTGTAAGGCACCTTGCAGTTCGGCAACTTGCGGTTGCGGCCAAGGTCAGGTGTGGGATCAGACCACCAACACCTGTGAAGTTTCGTGCACAATTTCGGGTAATCAATGCGCCGCCATGCCTGGCTATGCGTGTAGCGCTTTGAGTTCGACTTGTGTGCCCGGTTGTTCCGGTGCTACTTGCACGACCGGTAACGTTTGTTTTACTCCATCTGCCGGCTCCACCAGTACATGTGAAACCCTATGCACTGGCACGGGATCGTGCCCCTTGCCAAGTGATTCGCCTGGCGATCCGACGGGAACCTGTGTTTCGGCGGGGGGGGCGTGGGTGTGCCAGCTGAGTTGTAATACAACGAAATCGGATTGCCCTTCTGGGCTGGCTTGTTTGCCGACCAGCAACCCGCCGAACGGAACTTGCCAAGCGGTTGGTTGTACCCATGTCTGCTCGCTCTCTGGAAATTACGTGTGTCAAAATGGGCAGTGCGAAATGAAATGCGACCCCGCAGCCTGCGGCCCGGGTAACACTTGCATTAACAATCAATGCGGGCCCGCTGCTTCGTGTTCAACTTCGGAATCCTGTGACTCACTATCTACATGTATCGCAGGTCACTGTGCTACGTCTGTTTGTGGCGATGGATATGTGGGCAATGGTGAGACCTGCGACGAAGGCTCAGTAGGTCTTCGCTGTGGTAATTGTGCCAACGGCTGGACCTGCTCCTCGGCCGGTACGTCGTGCGTGCCATTGTTGGCCAATGGGCAGCCTGACAACGATTGCGCTACCAATAAAACCTGCCGAGGGAATGGTCAGCCCGGTCATTGCAGTAATTCGTGTAAAAATACTTGCTCAGTTTATGTCGATTATAGCAGCTCAGGCACCTCGGGATCGAACTTTGAAACTGCTGTGCCCAGCGTAACTTCTGCTTTGGCTTTATTAGATAATACGGGGCCAACAACGGTAAGCTGTACGCAGGGTAATGCATTTTCGAGCAGTGGTTGGATCGCAGCGCCTTCGACGGGATGTCCCTGTGGCTACGGAATTTGGGTGAAAAACGGCAGTTCTGTTTCTTCTTCAGAAAAATTTCCAATCCTTTTGGAAAAAAATATTGCTGTCTTTGGCGGCTTTAATGGGAAGGAGTCCAGTATCTATGATCGAACGGATAATGTTCTTGCGACCCCTGCGCCTTTGGGTTTGAACGGTTACAGCGGGACGATATTATCAGCAGGCAGTGATCCAGCGCTCGTCATTGGGGACGGTCAAACCAGCGTGTCGGTAATCTTTGATGGTTTCCAGATGATTAATGGGGATTCTTCAGTCACAGACTCCTATTGTGGCGCGCAGCAAGCATCTGGGGGTATTACCATTTGTAAGGCAGCCACCGCAGTTTTGAGAAACTTAAGACTTGATAAAAACTCAACTTCGGGCAGTGGAGGGGGAATTCGCAATATGGGCACGATGTTGCTCAACAATTCCGTCCTCTCACTTAATCATGCGCAATTGCAGGGTGGAGGAATTAGTTCGGAATCCTCGGGCTCCGCGAATCGGATAGAAAATGTCGTTTTTTTTGGCAATTCAATCATTAGCGACATCAGTAGCGGCATCCCTTCAATTTTACAGCCACTGTGTACTGCTGGGGGCGCGGGCACGTGTCCTTCAGGTCTTACGTGCCCGCCAGGAGGCGGGCCGTGTACAGGCGCTCCCCAGCCCGCGTGCACTTCCGCTGCCGCTTGCCCTGAGGGAATGGTGTGTAGTACCTCGGGGGCATGCGGTTGGCCTCCCGCAAATGGAGGCGCAGTCGCTATAACCGCCGGAAGTTTGAATATCTTTGCTTCTAAATTTAGTGCCAACCATGCGTACAATAGCGGGGGAGGTATTTATGCTGAAGGTACGGTCAATGTGGCAAGTTCAATATTTGTGAATAATTGGGCTAGTAGTTCTGGCGGAGCGATTCATATTTCTCAACAAGCGCCGGCCGCTACTTTGCAAAACCTAACATTGATAGATAACCGAGCCTATAACCAACCGAATGGAGCCATATTTGATGGCGCTGGTTCTACCGTGGTGAACAGCCTATTTAGAAATAATAAGGCATTGTATGCGATCAACAGTTCGCGGATGTCAGAGTGGGCCGGAAACCGCTTTCAAGGGGGGGCTGCCCCCAGTTTCCCGATAGGGGCACTGGCGCCGGTTCTAAATTTTACTGCTCCAGCTAACCCCGCACCAACTGGAAAACCTGGTTCCTATAGCTATTTGGATGTGTGTCCATCTATAGGATACATACCAAATCCTAATTCAACCGGGAATAGCATTGGAAACCGATGTTCGGGTTTGGACACAGAAATTTGCGGCATACCGCCGAGCGCTGCTGCCCAGATATCGGGCACGGGCTTTTCCACCCAGTCGACCTTTAATTATAATGCGGTTGCTGACAGGTACGGGGCTATCAATAAGTGCTCCCAATCGGAGTTTGTTAACTGTGTATCTCCGCTTTATACTAACTGTGCTCCAGCCGAAGGCTGGGGGATAGGATCTAGTTCCACTCTTCCAGCACTCTATCCGAATGATTTTACTGGGGCTCCTTTGGCTAATTTTGAAGGCGCTTATAACCCAGTTAGCGATTAAGGATATTCTCTTTTTTAGGGAGTTACATGCTAAACATTTGCCTAAGTTTTTTCCTTGTCTTACTTGTATCTTGTCAGTCGACAAATTCCATCGATGCGGATGTTCAAGGCTCAACCTGTGCGGCAGCTGACCCAAAGCCTGGTTACTATTGCGATTCGAGTGGCTCTTGGCAGTTGTTAAAAGATGGGAATTGCACTCGGGACCTCGATTGTCCGGCCCCGATTAATACTTGTTCGGGAAATGTATGTGTGAAACCTGCTATCCCCGCCAGCCGGTATTGGTTTGCTACAGATCCAATACGACCAGGGGTTACAGTCAATTGCGGTGTAAGCGGATGTTCCAATTATGACTATATCTACAATATTATGGCTAAGGGGTATGATTCGTTGGATGACTGGTGCATGTCTCAGGCTCAGCAGTCAAAGATATCCAAGGTGAGAGATGTCGCAGACTGGACAGCGTTGATTGTAGCTATGCCGGATTCGCCAACATCGCTTATCCCAAGTTTCTCCGGGTTAAACCGCATAGATCTTTTTACCAATACCTCTCAGGCAGGTTACATAGCCCCAGATGGTACAGGCTATACGCATAATATTACTGACAAGCATGGTACTGCAAGCGATGAGTTTATTGTGTGGAGCGGAATGAGTGGAACTTACGGTCAAGATTATTCTTCTAACTATTGGAGGACCGATTGTGGAACAATACCTTACAACTGGTTTAAGAAAATAAATTTCGACCCCGCCACTCCTGCGATGGGAGATTTGTCAACGCAGTATGTTAACAACTCGTGGTCCGGAACCCAAACTGGTAGTTATCCCGGCTCGGTTGCTTATTTCAATTCGTTTACCTTGTCCCCCCTTTGTGTGAAAAATGTGAGCAACACACCAGTCGCTTTTTTCGGAGCCGGTGACTCTACTGCTAACTTTAAAACAAAGACCGTTTACGACGACTATACTGGCAACGGATACTGTGAGAATGAGCCGCAACCAAATTTGCCCTATTACTATCCCAGTTGTCATACTGATTTTCTATTCGGCCCGTTTTATGCTGGGCTTTATTCGGTTGGTCCTATAGGCACGAGAGCGGCATTTAAGCCGAACAGACAACTGTCCATTGATGCGGCCCAGAGTTTTGGTGTTGTATGCTTACAAAGAAAGGCATTCGACTTCTAACTCGAATACGTCCATCTTTTTAGTTGTTATTCACTAGATGAGGCAGCTCAGTTTAATTCTCTTTATCTACTCTCTATCACTAGGCGCCGGCGGCTCAAAGCCTTCGAGTCCAACGGGTTGGGTTGAAATTGAGCCGTTGGATATCGAGATGGCGGAAATAAGCAGCAAAAGATTTGTATCGGACACCGAAAGAAACTTGCTGGAGCAAGTAAGGATCGCCCAAATTCATCTGGGTAGGAAGAGCTTTCCACTGGCAGCAATATTTTTCAGACAAGCCATGCAAAATGCTGAACTTAGTGGATATCGGCGTCTAGCACTGATCTTAAGGACTAAGGTTTTGCAGCTCGAACAGCCTGTGGGTTGTGGCGTCGTGGTTGGCTTCGAGATCTGGATGCAGGCTAATCCTGCCTTTTTAATAGCCCATAAACCGCAGGAATTACCGCAAGGGTCAGAGCTGTTCCGAACATCAAGCCCGACACAAGGACTATGCCAATGGCCCGTCTAGCTTCCGAGCCTGCACCGGTGGCTAGCATGAGTGGTACAGCGCCTAAAACCATGGCGGCTGTGGTCATTAAGATAGGCCGGGTGCGCAGGGCGACGGCCTCGGTTATTGAGCCGGTTTGATTGGCGAAATCTACTAGCAAGATGCCATGTTTGGAGATTAAGCCTATTAACGTGACCAGGCCGATTTGACCGAAGATGTTGAGCTCTAGGCCGAAAATCCATAGCGTGAACAAGGCACCAAAAGCGGCTAATGGCACCGTGACCAAGATGATTAACGGATCGACAAAGCTTTCGAATTGAATCGCTAGAATCCCGTAAATAAATAGAACAGCTAAGAGCAGTAGCCATAGAAAAGTATGAGATGAATCCAGCCAGCTTTTGGCGGAGCCGATGAACGAGTAAGTGTAGCCTGGCGTAAGGTCTTTCTCTAGCAGGGCGTTCATGGCGTTGATGCCATCGCTCAAGGTTTTGCCCGGCTGTAGGCTGGCTCTGAGGTTGCTGGCGCGGAGGCGGTTGTAATGGTTCAGACTTTGAGGCTCGCTGGTGCGTTCGAGTTCCATGAAGGTGCTGAGCGGGATACGTTTGTTATCGCCATTTAAGATATCAACTTCATGGAGGTTGTCGGCAAATTGGGCGCCTTGGATGCGGATTCTGTATTTGAGACCGTCTTTGAAGAATTCGAGAGATTCGTTTTGATCGAACAGCACTTTCATGGCAGACGCCGCTTCTTCGATGCTGACTTCTAATAGAGCCATTTTTTGATGATCGATGCGGGCTTTATAGCCAGGGAAATCGAATTGGAGATCGTAGGCGATGTCTTTTAGGACGGGGTGATCTTTGAGGGATAATTTAAGTTTTTCCAGCTGATTGCTGAGATCTTTATAGGAGTGCGTGGTTTGAACGGCGATAGAGAGCTCTGCGCCGTTTTCATCGCTCTCAAAGCCAGGAAGGCCGGTGTCCCAATTCCAGACGTAGGCGGTGATGGTTGGGATGGCTTTGAGCTTTTCTCTGAGCTCTTCGACGATTTTAAACGCGTTTTGCCTGTCAGCGTGGTCTTTGAGGGCGAAGGTGAAGCCGGTGCCCCAGGACGGGTTTGAGTAGAGGAATCGGTTTTCGATATTGGGATTGTTAACGACCAAGGCATCGATCTGATGAATATAGGGCATCATCGTTTGCAGCGTGCTGCCAGGGAAGGGTTCCAGGTGGACGCCGATGAAGCCGCGATCCTCAAGAGGAACGACGCGTTTGGGGAGTTGTTGGTAGAGCAGCGCGGTGGCCAAGATCAACACACCGAGCGCGGGGACTATGAAGCGTGTCCTCGCTCCCGTTTTTAGCGAGCTAAACATGCCCTCTCCCTTTGGAGAGGGGGGGGCGTGCTTGAGAATTACGGAGCACATGTAGGGGGTTAGGGTTAGGGCGACGAATCCTGAGACTAGGACGGCGGCGGCCAGGGTGACGCCGAATTCTACTAAAACCTGACCGATTAGACCGCCAGTTAAGGCGATGGGCATGAAAACAGCCCCTAAAGTTAAGGTCATGCCGACGACCGCGAAAGCGATTTCTTTGCTGCCGATGATGGCGGCCTCAAGGCGCGGTAGACCTTTTTCAATGTGGCGATGGATGTTCTCGACCACCACAATGGCATCATCGACCACCAAACCGACGGCTAATACGAGCGCCAACAATGAGAAAGTGTTCAAACTAAATCCACACGCTTTGGCGATGGCCAGCGCGCCGATTAAAGAAATTGGAATGGCGATTAAGGGTATCAGCGTGGCTCTGATATCCCTTAAAAAGAAAAACACCACAAGCAATACCAGCAAGCAGGCTTCCAAAATGGTCCAGCCCAGACTCGATAGAGAGCTTTTCACAAACGCGGACCCGTCGTAGCCGATTTCTAGGCTGACATCTTTGGGGAGGTTGGCCCGAAGCGTTGGAAGCAGTGCTTTCACTTGTTTGGATATCTGAATGGGATTGCCGTTGCTGGCGCGGTTCAACGCCAAGAAGACGGCGTCATGGCCATTGACTTGGTTCAGCATGCGGTCGTTTTTTGACAACACGATTTCTGCGATGTCTTTCAAAAGGGTGATGTCGGAGCCGGATTTTTTAACGACGATGTTTTGGAAATCTTCAGGCTTTTCGAGCTCTAGTCTAATTGTAATGGGAACTTCACCTTGGAATTTGCCTGCTGCTAGCGAAACTTGATTGGCACGTAATGCTGAAATCACTTTCGAGGTGGTTATTTTATGACCGGCCATTTTGATGCGGTCCAGTTTGATTTCCATGACATAGGGCACGCCTTGGACTGCGATGGAAGAGACGCCTTTAATGCTTTGCAGTTGGTTTTTGAGATGCAAGTTGGCTAAGTGGGTCAACTCGTCTGCGGTGAGTTTGGAGCTGCTTAAATCAAGGTACATGGTGATGCTTTGATCTTTGCCTTCTTGATCGATGTACGGCTCCATGACGTCTTTGGGCCAGCTGGATTTCACTCGGGAAACACGATCGCGCACGTCTATGAGCGCTTGCTCTATTTTAACGCCGGAGCGAAAAGTGAGCCAGGTTTCGCTAAAGCCGTTGCCAATGTTGGAGCGAACGGTGGCGACCCCCGAAATACCGCTGAGTTCGTCTTCTAAATAGAAGGTGATGTTGTTTTCGATCACGTGCATGCTGGCGCCCGGATATTGCACGCCGACTTTAATCTTGGGCACTGAGATTTCTGGGTATTCGGAGAGATTTAGAGATTGGTAAGCGATAATCCCCAGCAGCACCACAAACGCATTTAGCGTGAGGGTGAGCACGGGACGCTTAATAAACAGGGTCGTCATTTTGTATTCTGCTCTGGCCTCTTAAAATTACCACGTCACCAGCTTTAAGGCCTTTTTGAATCGATGTCTGTTTGCCGGCTCGATCGCCGACGGTCACTGGGGTCAAAACGGCCTTTTTGCCAACCACGCGGTAGACATTGGAAGCGCCGTTTTTAAGAAAAATGCTTTCGGAAGGGACGCTAAGGGCGGTACTTTCAAAAATGAGTTCGACGGGAACTTTGGCGCCTATGATGCAGTCGCTGCATTTGGCAATGGACGCTTTGGCGTAGGCCAGCTGCGTTTTGGGATTTAGGCGGTTTTCAAATGAGGTCAGCGTCGCGGATTGATTTTTAACGTTAAGCTTTTGGCCGATTTTGAGTTTGGTCAACAAGTTTTCGGGAACGGAAAAATAAGCCAAAAGCGAGCTGATGTCGTAAATCGCGACCACGGGGTCGCCAGATTTGAGGTGGCTGCCCACTTCGGCTCGGTAGAGACCGCATTCGCCCGCAAAGGGGGCTTTGAACTTCGAGCCTTCGAGCTCGTGCTCGGCGGTTGCTAAGTCGGCTTTGGCGTCTTCTAGGTCTTTGAGGCTGATGTCGCCTAAGTCGTGCAGTTTTTTAAGTCGGCTTAGGCGTTCGCGTTTGGCTTTAACCACACTTTTGGTGTCGGTTAAAGATTTGCGAAGGCCATCGCTTTCCATCTCAGCTAATAGCTGATCTTTTTTAACGTGTGTTCCTTCCGGGGCGAAGATATGCGTTAAGATGCCAGCAGCTGGGGCGGTTAATATCGCCTCTCGGTGTGCTTTGATGGTGCCTATGAGCGATATTTTTTGCTCGAAGCCTTTGTTTGAAACTGTAAAAGTCTCAACTTTTTGTGGCGCGCCAAACGCTGTGGCAGCGCCTAGTAGTACTAACCATTTCATTTAACCGTCCAAATATTTTTTGAGCAAACTGGTGGCTTCGACCGGATCCGCTTTGCCTTGGGTTTGCTTCATTACCTGACCCATTAAAAATCCGAAAATATTCGTTTTGCCTGACTTATATTTAGCTACTTCGCTTTCATATTGTTTGCAAGTTTGCTCGATAATCTGCTGCAAGGCGCCAGAGTCGCGTTGCATTTTTAGGCCTTTGGACTCGACGATGTCGCTGGGGCGGCTTGCCGGATTGCTCAGTAGGTCTTCAAAAACTGTCTTAGCAATGGTGCCGGAAATCACTCGGTCGTCTATTAACTTGACCAGCTCGCCCAATTGAGAGGGCGTGATTTGCGGCGACATCTGCATTTCGTTGATAATCCAGTTGGCGGTGGTCTTGGCGTTAGCATTTAATGCCAGCGCTGCTTCAAAATAATCTGCCATCTCTTTTTCGGCAATGAGCACGCTGGCATCATAAGCGCCCAGGCCTAGCTGTTCTTGGTAGCGGTTGAGCTTTTGAACAGGGAGCTCTGGCAGGCTGGCTTTGATATCAGCGATTTCATCGGCGCTGACATTAAGCGGCAGTAAGTCCGGGTCTGGGAAATAGCGGTAATCGTGTGCTTCTTCTTTGCTTCGCAGCGCCCTGGATTCTTTGCGGTTGGAATCCCAGAGTCTGGTTTCTTGAACGATGGTGTGACCGGCTTCGATTTCTAGCACTTGGCGACGAGATTCGAACTCGACCGCTTGGCCTAGGAATTTGATGGAGTTAAGGTTTTTCGTTTCGGTGCGGGTGCCTAAGGGCGCGCCGGGCTTTCTTACAGAGACGTTGGCATCTGCGCGCATGGAGCCTTCTTGTAGATTGCCGTCGCAGATACCTAAGTAGGTAACTAAGGCGCGCAGGGTCTTGTAAGCTTCCATGGCGTCTTCGGCTGAGCGCAGGTCTGGTCTGGTGACAACTTCTAGGAGGGGCGTGCCAGCGCGGTTGTAATCGCAAAAGCTTGAGTTGCCGCCTTCGACGTGGATGTTTTTACCAGCGTCTTCTTCGATGTGAATGCGTTCGATACCGATGCTTTTTGGGCCGTCTTTGGTTTGGAAAGTCAGGGTGCCCGGGCCGCAAATCGGCTGGTCATGCTGACTGATCTGATAGCCTTTGGGCAAATCCGGATAGAAGTAATGCTTTCTGGCAAACACGCTGGTGTGATTGATTTCACACCCCAAAGCTAGGCCCAAACGGATCGCGAATTCGACAGCTTTTTGGTTCAGTACGGGGAGGGTGCCGGGGAGGGCAATATCGACGACATCGACGTTGGTATTAGGCTCATCACCATAGTTGTTTTTCGCTGGGGAAAAAAGCTTACTTTGGGTGAGGAGCTGAACGTGGCACTCAAGGCCGATGACGACTTCGTAATCCTTCATAGGCTCGCTCTACGTCCTTTTGCAGCTGTTGAAAAGAGGCGTTTGCGGCGGGGGGAAGGGCAAGTACAACCAAATCACGCTTTTCGAACATGAAAGATCGCTCTCTCAAGATATGCCTGAGGCGACGCTTGACAAGATTACGGATATTGGCTTTACCGACGTTTTTGGGAACGGTAAATCCCACATGACCATCCTCGCGTACGGTGCGAGAGATCAAGACAACGCCTGGCGATTTGGAACGTTGCCCAAGGCGTTGTATGCGAATAAACTCATGGCGCTTTTTAATGCGCCTTGAAGCCGGAAGACTATTTGGCGTAGACAGAAGGCACCAGGCGTTTACGGCCTTTGGCACGCCTACGTGCAAGTACTGCGCGTCCGCCAGCAGTGGCCATACGGGCCCTGAATCCATGATCGCGGAGAAGTTTAATGCGGCTTGGCTGATAAGTACGTTTCATAGCAAGGCCAAGCTTGCGTTTTTGAGGTGGGTTGTCAAGAGAGCGTGATGATCCTGGGCTCTTTCAAATGCCAAATGTCTAAGCGGGTTTTGGGAAAAAAGGCGGCATAATGACCCTCTGGCGGATTGTCTGTGTAGCTTTGCACTAACTTTTTACGTGCAGGGCAGGCGCTTAGCCAAATGCCTAGCTCGGTAAATAGTTCCAAATTAGGCGTTTTTGTTTTGATAAGTCCTTGATTAAATGCGGCGATTAGGTTGTCAAAGCGCTTTTGCTCGTGCGGCATTAAGCCAGCCGTATGGGCTTTTAAAGCGGTTAAGATGTCCGTGTAATATTGCAGAGAAACAGGCAAGATTTGAGACTTCGCGTTAAAATGAAAACCCTTTGCTTGGCTGAATTTGAGCGGTACGCCGGATTGGATGTTGGGGTAGGGTGCTTCCAGTTGCAGGCGTATGTCTGTCCGCTTGGTCTTTAGGTGGTAAATCAGCCTTTCAAATTCTCGCTCGCCTCCGATGCTGCGATCTAGCCGTTTTGGATTAGTGGGGTCGAGCAAACCGCTGAGTTTAATCTTTTGGCAGCTGGCAGGGATTTCAGGAATTAATGCCCTGAGAGAGTCGAAGGTTTGAGGTGGCAGGTCAGCGCAGAAAGACCAAGTGGCAGGCATTGAAGGCAACAACGATTGGAAGATGAAACTCATGCCAACAAAATCACTTATGGGTGGATAGATGTTTTGTTAAATCGCATCACAAAGCGGGTATTTGGATGTTGGTCGTCTAAAAAGATATCACCTTGATGAGCGCTAATAATTCCTTTGGAAACACTGAGACCTAGTCCTGTGCCTTTGCCCACGTCTTTGGTGGTAAAAAAAGGATGGAACAGTTTGTTGGCGATTTCCTTCGAGATTCGATTGCCGCTGTCGGTGACTGCAATTTCAATATAGCCTGGCAACTCTTTCGCTTCGATGGAGATCCATTTAGTTTCAAGTTGCGCGATAGCATCGGTGGCATTGTTCAGTAAATTGATGAGGACTTCAGTGATTTGGGTTGGCCGGCATTGCAGGACGATATTTTCGGGGACATCAATTTTTACATCTATGTGCAGGTCTTTGAATCGGTACTCGCATAGCAGCATGGTTTCATCTACAATTCCTTTCACATTTGCCTGCAGCAAAGGGTCATCCTGGGCGTCCCTCGAAAAGGTTTGCAAACCTCGGGTAATACGGGCAATGCGAGCAACTGTTTTTTCAATATTATCTAAAAAATTAACGATATCTTTATCTGCTTTATCTTTGGCTAAAGACGCGAGCATGGAAATAATCGCCAAAGGAGTGTTGATTTCATGAGCGACCCCGCCAGCCATCGTTCCTAGGGCAGCCATTTTAGAGGAGGTTTCCAGGGCATTTTGAGTTTCTAAGAGCAAAATTTGCGTGTTCTTTCTTTCGATGGCGTAACGAATAGTCCGGGTCAGTATCTGGGCATCAACTTCACCTTTGACTAAGTAGTCTTGCACACCTTCTTGCATGGCTCTGATCCCCAAGTCTTGGTCTTTTAGTCCTGTTAATAGGATGATGGGTATTCTGGGAAAACGTTCTATGACTTTTAAAAAAGTGGCCGGCCCAGTGCTGTCTGGCAGAGAAAGATCCAGCAGCAATACGTCAAATTGATTTGTCTCAAGCTTTTCGAATGCGCTTGATAACCTATCAGCACGTTCTTCAACGAAATCGCCAGGCACTTCGGAGAGCATGGCTAAAAAAAGGCCAGCATCACCTGCATTATCTTCTACTAGCAGAACTTTGATTGCGTCTTTTGTCATAACGGTAATCTCACGGTTGAAAACCAGTATTCCTCTAAGGATTTTATCTTTTGAATAAATTGATCAAGCTCAGCCGGCTTGGTGATGTAGCTGTTGGCATGGAGATTGTAGGTTTTGATGATGTCATCTTGAGATTTTGAGGTGGTTAGAATGATGACCGGGATCCGCTTTAAATTTTCATCGTTTTTGATTTTTTCTAAGACTTGGCGACCATCCATCTTAGGCATGTTCAGATCTAAAAGAATCAGATCGGGTGTTTTGGCGTCAGCATAATTGTCTTGTTTGATGAGGTATTTAACGACTTCTTCACCGTTGCGAACGACGTTGACTTCATAGCCAATCGTCCAGTCTTTCAGTGCTTCGATGGTGAGTTGCACGTCGCCTGGGCTATCATCTGCGATGAGGATTTGAACATCTTGTGTCACTTTTTCTCTCCTAAGGTGAAATGAAAGGTTGAGCCTTTACCAACTTCGGATTCAACCCAGATTTTGCCACCATGGTTTTCAACGATTTTTCTACAGACCGATAAGCCGATGCCTGTTCCCGAAAATTCTTCAGCCGTGTGGAGTCTTTGAAATATGTCGAAAATCCTTTCGAAATGTTCGGGCGCGATGCCAATGCCGTTATCCCTGATGGTAAATTCAGTGTCTTGGTCTGATTTCTTGGCCGAAATATGGATTTGAGGGGCCCTGTCTTTCAGCCGATATTTGATGGCATTGCCGATGAGATTTTGAAATAGGCGCTCGAGTTGCACATCATCAGCCATAACGGCCGGCAGAGGATCTCGTGTGATGACAGTATCCGATTCTTCAATGGCAACTTTTAGATTGGAAAGGGCATGATCCACTGTGGTCTCGGTTTGAGTCAATACGGGTGGTTTTCGTTGCGTCCCCACGCGGGAGTATTCGAGCAAATCGTTGATCAGCTGCTTCATACGCAGCGCGCCATCGACAGCAAAATGAATGTATTCGTCGCCGCTTTGGTCTAATTTACCCTGGTAGCGTTTTTTTAACAGCTGGAGATAGCTTGAAACCATGCGCAGGGGCTCTTGTAGGTCATGCGAAGCAATATAAGCGAATTGCTGAAGCTCTTGGTTGGAACGGGCCAGTTCAGCGGTTCGAAGCGTTACTTTAGCGTCCATTTCTTCGTTCAAAATCTCAAGATTCGCTCGGCGAATGCAGATTTCCCTCATCTCTCGTTTGGCCTGAATGCAAGTCTTAATCAAAAATACGTCTTCGAATACGACCCAAGCGGCATGCTCGATCCAGCGCCATTGACTAGCAGCTGCAACCCCGAACACCGATTCAGGAAAATAAGTTCCTCGCAAAAAGTGGTCCGCCGCGACCACAATGGTGGCAGTAACTAAAACCTTCCAGTCTCTGTAAATTGCCAGGAAAGCCAATGAGCCAAAAACATGGAAATGCGTTTCAATGCGCCCGCCCGTTAAGTGAATGAGCAGAGCTGACCAAAGCATCTGGCTAATGGCAATAATATGGCGGGTATAAACTTCGCCGGGTTTCATTATCGCCATAGCGATGGGGAATGCAGAAAGCGCACCACCCATGAAAAGCGCTGCCCATACGTGAGGGTGGGTATAGCTTGTAGCGCCTTCCCAGGCCTTGGGGGAGAGAGTAAGGGCGCATATCATTCCGAATGCCCACTGGATGATCATCAAAGTCGCGAACATGTGGTCGGTTCGACGAAAGATTCCATCTCTCATTTCATGAAAGAATGTTTCAGTCCGAATATCTGCAGTTCCTGTCATAATATTGTTGTCTCGTGGCCTTCATATAAGACGCAGCCAAAGACTGGCGTATGCTTGACCGTCGTCTTTCGCTCATTGATAAAGGAGACGATGGCGCTTTTGCCTGCGTTGTCTCCCGAGTGTCCACGAGCGCTGGTGATGCCGCCGCTGAACACCAGTCTGCCTTGAGGGTCATATAAATTAACTTGGCCGGAGGTTTTTGCGCCAAATCGTCTTGATTCTACGCCGTTTTCATCAAGTGAAACCGAAACGCCCGGGATGGCTTTGGCCGCTCTCCAAAGGCGCGTTTGGGTCCAGTTGGCATCAGGGTTTTTCGGTGTAACGAACAACACATGCACATCGAGCCTGTGGTTTACCTGAGCCAAGATTTCGTTGAGCTCACCCACTGTCGCGTAGGAGCATGGGCAATCAGGATGCGCAAAAATGACCAAACTGTCTAAAGAGGTCTGTTTTGGGATGGTTGTCTTTTGGGGCCATGTCTGCGGCGTTTGGGCAGCGCTACCTGGTTTCGCACTGTATTCCCAAAGCTTAGACAGCCCGATTATCATCAGCACCAGCCAGACACCGGAGAGTAATATCAAGATTCGTTTCGTGCCCATGTACTCCAAGATGATAACTATATTGGAGGCGTTAGTGTTGATGGAGCCTATTGTAAAAACGAAAAATGCCCTTTAAACGTTAGATTCGTTCGGATGGCGGGTGTAGCTCAATCGGTGGAGCATCAGGATGTGGCCCTGAGGGTCGAGGGTTCGATTCCCTTCACTCGCCCCATTTTAGCGTTCGTAGCTCAGCTGGATAGAGCACCGGATTTCGATTCCGGGGGTCAGGGGTTCGAATCCCTTCGAGCGCACCAGGCATTTTCATGAATTCTAACTCAACAGACGAAGCGGTAGAACTTCTTCAGCGCGTCTTTGGCTATGCTGCTTTTCGGGGAAAGCAGGAAGCTGTGGTTAGCCATGTCATGACTGGCGGCTCTTGTCTGGTGCTCATGCCGACAGGCGGCGGAAAAAGCCTTTGCTTTCAAGTGCCAGCGCTGCTTCGCCCAGGCTTGGCGATTGTTATTTCGCCGTTAATCGCTTTAATGCAAGACCAGGTAGACGCCTTGGTGCAAAACGGTGTTGCAGCGGCGTTTTATAATTCCACGTTAAGTTTTGAGCAAAAAAGAAAGGTCAAAGCTCAGGCCATAAACGGTGAGCTGAAGCTCTTATATGTTGCGCCAGAGACTTTGAATGCACTTGATTTTCGGGCATTTTTACAGAGCCTTACCATCGGGTTGATTGCGGTAGATGAAGCACATTGCGTGTCGCAATGGGGGCATGATTTTAGACCTGAATATTTGCAGATTGCAACGCTTCGACAAGAGTTAAATTCCAATATCCCGCTGATTGCCTTGACCGCAACGGCTGATCCCGTCACGCAAAAAGAAGTCCGTACCCGCTTAGGCTTGACATCAGACCCGGTATTTTGTTCAAGCTTCGATAGGCCGAACATTCGTTATCAAATCGCTTTGAAAAAAAGCGGCAAAGAGCAGCTTTTCGAGTTTATTAACACACGTCATGCAGGGGAGGCGGGCATCGTCTATGTCATGAGCCGCGCCAAAACCGAAGAAATCGCGACTTGGCTTTCGCAAAAGGGCATGAAGGCGTTGCCGTACCATGCGGGTCTAGACCAAAATACCAGGCGCACGCATCAAGAGCGCTTTTTACGCGACGAAGGCGTGGTCATGGTGGCAACAATTGCCTTCGGGATGGGAATTGATAAGCCGAACGTTCGATTTGTAGCGCATCTGGATTTGCCCAAAAGCATCGAATCCTACTATCAAGAAACCGGCCGAGCGGGCAGAGACGGTGATCCAGCTTCTGCCTGGATGGTCTACGGCCTAGGGGATGTGGTCCAACTACGGCAAATGATTGAATCCGGCGAAGTGGGCGAAGCCTTTAAACGCTTAAGTCAGCAGAAGCTAAACGCCATTTTAGGCTTTTCCGAAACGGTTCGTTGCCGCAGACAAGCATTGCTGGCCTATTTCGGAGAGTCCTACCCCGAGCAATGCAATAATTGCGACAACTGCCTGGAGCCGCAAAACACCTGGGATGCTACTTTGCCCGCCCAAAAAGCACTTTCCAGCATCTTCAGAACGGGCCAACGCTTCGGAGCGGGGCATCTGATTGACGTGCTGCTTGGCAAAGAAACCGAACGTGTGGTTCAATTCGGCCACGTGAAGTTAAGCGTATTTGGCATCGGCAAAGACTTAAAAGAGAAAGAGTGGTCTTCCGTATTTCGCCAACTGGCCGCAGCGAATTATTTGACTGTAGATCCCGACAACTACGGTGCGTTCAAACTTAACGAGCAATCCTGGACAGTTCTCAAAAAAGGCCAACAAGTATTTCAGCGTGTCGATCCGGTAACTACCAAAGCCGAAAAGAAAGCGCGTAAAACACCTGTCCAACCAACCGATTGGAATGACGCCAACACCGAGCTCTTCCAAAATCTGCGAACTTTACGTCTTGAGTTGGCCAAGGAACAAAACCTGCCCCCTTATGTTGTATTTCATGACAGCACTCTGCGCGAGATGGCATCACGCAAACCAAGTAATCTCTCTGAATTAGCCCTGATACCAGGCGTAGGCGAGGCAAAACTCAAACGATACGGCCAAGCCTTTTTGGAAGTGCTACGCACTTAGGTGTCTGACGCCTAAAGCCGGTTAAAGAATGCGGTGAGTTCCACTTTGAAATCATTTGGGAGGCTGCGTGTGCTTATTCTGACCTGGTTGAACCGGTAGTCTATTTCAGTTTGTTTTTGCCAAGTCGATAGGTGGCGAATTACGATAGATGACAATAAAAATCTCGTTGTGTTTTCTGAGGTTATCTTAATAGTAACAACGCCTTCCTCGTAAATGAGCTCGACAATGTTCCATCCATCTCCCGTTCTAATGTAGGCAATATGGTCGGCGTCAGAGGTGAATTTTGACCATAGAGCCAAAGCGTTTTGGGGCATTAGCGAAATCATTAAAAAGCAAAGCGATTTCATTTCAATAGTTCCCGGAATCATCTCGCTCCATTTGCGAAGTTTTTGACAAACAAGATGGTCATGCGTAGGTCACGCCAAAATTCAGGAGGAACCTCGCCCAGTTTTGATTTTATGGATTCCTTAAGTTCTGAGGTGATTTCATAATTCGGAGCCTCTAACTTATGATGTTTAAAGGATGGCCTGGTGGTGCATGCGATGGTGACAAATACCGCCTTATTTCCTGGGGCAGATATGCTGATAAGGTCAAAAAAAGGTTTTGACTTGTCTTCGTAACTAATATTATCGGGGTTCGCTGTTCGCACCCAGGCCACTGATGCCGGTGCTGCTAATGCTAGGCATACTAAAAACATCGTTAGATGATTCTTCATGAGAGCTTGAACCAAAGTCACGCATTCAAAAATCCAGATTTTAATCGTTCGGGAATCATCTGTCGCCTCTATTTTATTAATGCATCATGAAATGGACGCTAATTCGCTCGGTTGCTTTTTGTTTTAGTGCCTGCATATGGCCGATGCATCTTCAAACTTTTTTTAAATTGGATGAATATGTTCAAGCTTTCGTGCCTGCCCAAAAATACTTCGTAAAAACCGAGATTTTCTCGCGCGAGTGGCTTTTAGGGCGCGTGTTAATTTTGGTGGGCGTTCATTACAATGACCCTTATGGAGGTCGACACGTCAGGCCTTTGTTAATTGAACTATGTCCTAACGAACGACCTGAATTTCGGTTGGTTTTTTCGGTGCCGGAATAGGCTCCTAAAGCTGCAGGTTGTGCCGTCCAATGAAGCACATCGCTTATATCTTGGTTTTTCTAGCCCTTGATACTCTGGCAGTCGTGAAGATAAATGATATCCAAGTTTTGGGTAGTCACAATAGCTTTAAACGTTACATGAATGGCTTTATCGTATCGGTCATTACGTCAGTTTGTGAGTTGCCCGACATTGGGATTCCTGATTATCAACACAGGCCGCTGACTCAGCAGCTGGATCGTGGCGTTAGAGCGTTCGAATTTGATATATTTGTCGATCGAGAGGGTGGGCGTTACAAAGAATATAAAGTTATGTCGACATTGGGCGAGGACGGAAATTCCTATGACGCGGAGTTGGAAGTGCCTGGCTTTAAAGTCTTCCATGAGCCCAACATTGATTTTTACGTTAACTGCAGACTCTTGACCACCTGCCTTAGGCAACTGCTCGATTGGTCCAACCTGCATCCCAATCATCTGCCTTTTTTAATTCAACTTGAGACGCGAAGCACCGATGTGGCGGTGCTGCCTGGTCTTGATGTCTCGAAGGCGAGTTTTTTAGGCGTTGTTCCAGTTGTGCATTTTGAAGCGGCGGATTTGGATGCGCTGGATGCTGAGGTGCTCAGCGTCATTCCTATGAATAAGCTGATTTTACCAGACGATGTACGTGGCACTTATGGCACTTTAAGAGAAGCTGTTTTGGCAGGAAATTGGCCCAGCCTAGCTGCATCGCGAGGAAAATTTCTAATTTTCTTGGATCCGTCCTCGGGCGTCGGAAGTATGTACACTAATAACCACGCCTCTTTAAGAGGCAGGCCTTTATTTATGTCTGCTGACCCGGCTTCCGATGAGGCAGCAGTGATAAAGCGTGATTCTCCACTTTTATACCAAGAGATCGTAAGCTTGGTATCTCAAGGGTTTATCGTTCGAACCAGAGCCGATGCGGATAGTATTGAAGCCATTTTAAACGAGACTAGGCCTCGCGATTTGGCTTTGGCCAGCGGGGCTCACATTATTTCCACCGATTTTATCGAGCCCACCACCCGGTACGGCAATAACTATGTGGTGAAAATCCCAAAGGGAAACCCCGGCCGCTGCAATCCCGTTCGCGGTGGGTCTTGTACTTCAGCCGACGTTGCCGAGTAAGATGAGGAGGATATCATGAGAATAATTTGTTGTGTGATTCTAGCGAGTGTTTGCGTGCCGTTGAGTTTAAATGCCAGCAGCAACAACACTTGTTTGCCAGTTCTGCAGTCCACGGTCGACCAAATTACCGAACTGAATCGGCAGATAGCGATTGGCCTTGGCAAAGTTGATGCTGTGGTGGCGAAAGCAGACGAACTTAAGAACACCGTCGACCGTGGCATTAACAAGACAGTGCCAGACATTTTAAATACATTGAATCGTGCCATCGATTTAATTGATAGCAAAACCAACGTGGGCCTTTTAGTCGGTGGGGCAGTCGCTATAACTGCCGGTTGCGCCATCACCGGCGCGATTGTTTATACCTGCTATCGGAAAACTAGAGAAGGCGTTCATGGCTTAATCCACCATAGTGATGCGGCACAGGGTGCTGTTCAAGTGCCTGTGCCCGCGCCAACTAGCCCTACCGCGAACAATTTATCTCGTTAGAGCGCTATCTTATTTTGGCAGCAGCGTACCATTTGCAGATTCCTTGCCAAATGTCCTCTGCCGATTCGGCGAACCAAAATAGCTTGCGATCCTCCGGCGCTATCACACCCTCTTCGAGTAAGAAGTCAAAGTTTACAGCCTGGCGCCAGTAGGCTTCGCCAACTAAGACCACCGGCATAGGCTCGACTTTGCGGGTTTGAATCAAGGTCAAAACTTCAAAGAGCTCGTCTAAAGTGCCATAGCCTCCTGGGAAAGCCACCAAGGCTTTGGCTCTCTCCAAAAAGTGCAGTTTGCGCATCGCGAAGTAATGAAAGTAAAAGCATAAGCCGGGCGTAATATATGGGTTTGGAAACTGCTCCAGCGGCAAGCGTATATTCAAGCCAATACTCCGGGCATTTGCGTCATGCGCGCCCCGATTGGCCGCCTCCATCACACCTGGACCGCCACCAGTCATTACAGTCAAGTTATCAAGTGGCGCAGCTTCGTTGGCACGGGCAACGATGTTTCCGAATTGATGCGCAATGCTGTAATATTTACTTTTATCCATCAGGCGTAGGAGCATTTGCCTTTCTACGTCTTTACTGGGATCGTCCGCGATTTTATCCAGCTCGATCTGAACGGCTCCTGCTTCTTTGATGCGTGTGCCACCAAAAACGACCACCGTATTTTTGATGTTCTTTTCCTGCATCAAATATTCGGCTTTTAGATAATCAAGCTGCAAGCGAATGCCTCTTGTGACTGGCGCATGCAAAAAATCCAGGTCGTGGTCAGCCTCAATATAACTAGGATTGTCAATAATCGCTTTGATGCGCTCCGGCGCCAACGGGTCTTCTTCTCGCGGTTTGAATTTTTGCTCAGGCAACGGTACTTCGCGAACCATGGTCATACTTACTTATGCCCTACAGTCAAAGCAGAGCTCAAGATAATTGCAGCACCGATTAGCTGAATGCCCGTAATACTCTCACCTAAAACACACACGCCAAGCACCAAAACCGCCACTGGCTCCAGCACCGAAATAATAGATGCCTTACTCGCCGGCAGCGTTTTAATACCCATCAAGAATAAAAAAATGGGCAACACAGTCCCAAACAACGCAAACCCGGCAATGAGCATCCAGGCATCACTCGTTTCAGGCCAAATGAGCGTGTGCTGTTGAAATCCGGCTTCTAAAACGAAGGTGATGGTGCATCCAAAACAAACCCAAAAGGTGGACACCATCGGCGATAAATTATTTTTGATGGATTTGCTCGAAAATATATAACATGCATAGCCCAATCCTGAACCAGCCGCCAAGACGATGCCGAGCAAATCTACTCGAAACTCACCGCGCTCACCAAAAGCAATCATGCTGGAGCCGACCACGATTAAGGCCAAAGCAAACATGGTTTTGACCGAAGGCTTTTGCTTGTGAAAGGCCCAAGAAAACAACACCACAAACAATGGGTATGCAAAGAAGATAACCATCCCAAGGCCAGTGCCAATTAGCCTAGCGGATTTAAAATATAGCCCAGTCCCATAGCCATAAAAGATGATGCCCAACAGGATGATGATGCCGATGGTTCGATAGTCATCTTTTTTCAAAGATTTCAGCGATAGGAGGAAAGCCGGGAGCAGCAACAAGCAGGAGAAAGCAAATCGCCAAAAAAGTAAGTCACTGACATCGAAACCTATCCCACTAAGGCGCGCACCAAAATAGCCAATAGTTCCATACAAAATGGCGGATATTGCTGTGTAAATAACCCCTATACTCATTAAATCACCATAGCGGTGGGTTTAAGCCCGTCAAGGTGCGTGCTAAAATGGATTTATGTCTTTGCATATTGTAACGCCTCTACTTTATTCGCCCGGCTTGAAATGCTGGTTGAAAATGGATGCTCTGCAGCCAGCGGGCTCTTTCAAAATACGCGGTATCGGCCATTTGTGCGAGTATTACGCTCATGAAGGGCAGGCCAAATGCTTTGTGTCTTCTTCCGGAGGAAACGCAGGCATTGCTGTTTCTTACGCTGGTCAGAAATTAGGTATTCCTGTTGAGGTGGTCGTTCCTAAGACTTCTTCGCCTTTAATGATAGACAAAATCAAGAGCCTTGGTGCTAATGTCACGGTGCATGGCGAAGACTGGAATGGGGCAGACGCGCGTGTCCAAGCGATGCTTCGTGAAAATGAAGGCTATGCCTATATCCCCCCTTTCAACCATCCAAAGATTTGGGATGGTCACGCCAGTATTATCCGTGAAGTAGCTGCTGAGCATATTAAACCAGACGTCGTCATCGTTGCCGTAGGTGGCGGTGGGCTGCTTTGCGGCATTGTTCAAGGCCTTCATGAGCAAGGCTGGAACGATGTGCCTGTTATTGCCGCTGAAACAGAAGGTGCGGCTTCTATGGCGGCCGCGCTAAAAGCTGGCGAGCCAGTGACTTTAGATTCGATCGAAACCGTTGCGACCTCTTTAGGTGCTAAACGCGTGTGCGATCAAGCCATCGCTTGGAGCGAGCGGCACGAAATAATATCGGCTGTCGTTTCCGATAAACAGGCTCTAGATGCCTGTGCCCATTTTGCCAATGAACAACGTGTTTTGGTTGAACCCGCTTGTGGCGCGGCACTGGCAGCAATTAAGCATCGCTATAAAAGTCCTTTGGTGATTGTTTGCGGTGGCAATGGCGTGAGCTTGGATTTGGTTAACGCATGGTCTCACAATCTAAGGGGACAACTTTGAAACCGCTTCGAATATCTTGTTAATATTAAAGGGCTTGTCGAACACCCTGTCGGCGCCCATGGCATTAATTTCGCTAGGCTCGTAGTCGCTATAGCCAGAGATAAATATAAACACGGGTGTTTTGGGATCTTTGGCTTTGACATTTTTGAGCAATTCGATGCCGTCCATTTTTGGCATGCGTACGTCTGAGAGAATGATGGAGATATCAGGATTTTCCTCTAAAATTTTCAGCGCTTCTATACCATTGCCTGCCAAATGCACCTTATAGCCTTTGGTTTCAAATTCATTTGCGACGAGTTCTCTCAGTAAATCGTCATCATCTACGACCATAATTGTCTTAGACATGTTGCACCCTCTTAGGTAGTTTTATCACAAATTGGGTGTTAACCGTCTTCATATCCAATTCTAAAACGCCTCCGTGGCTTGCAATAATGCCTTGCGACACGCTGAGACCGAGCCCAGTGCCCTTGTTAACCTCTTTGGTGGTGAAGAAGGGCTGGAAAATCATTTTTTTAGCTTCTTCAGACGCCCAAACGCCACTATCGGTTACCGTGATTTCAACCATGGTATCTTGTGAACTCGCCTCAATGCGAATCCACTTTTGTTCGTTGTTTTCCATGGCGTCGCAGGCATTGTTCATCAAATTGAGCAACACTTGAGAAATCTGGGTAGCTCTGCAGTCGATGCTCAACTGCTCATCAACTAATACTCCAATATCAATCCCAGCATTTTTGAACTTTTCAGAGCAAAGCGCCAACGTGTCATCTACGATTTGCTTAACATTGGTAGGCAAAAATGGATCCTGGGCGCCGTCTCTAGAGAAGGTCCGAAGGCCTCTCACAATAGATGCAATGCGGTTCACCGTTTTACCAACGAGCGCGCTAAGGCTCGCGAGTTGCGCGGCATCTACCGGCTCTTGTTCTGCCAGTTTGCTGAGGCGTCCAACGATAAGTTCAATACTAGCAAGGGGAGTGTTGATTTCATGCGCTACGCCGCCTGCCATTTCGCCTAACGCAGCTAAGCGACTTTGAGCCACCATACCTACTTGGATGTCTTGAAGTTCTCTTTCGAGCCTTTCTTTGATGGCCGCGCTCATGCGGGATTCGCGCAGGTCTTTGGCATACACTACCGCGCCTAAGCTTCGGTCTTTTTGTTTGTAACGCCTTGCTGAAACCAGCAAGGGGATTTCGGTGGCATCTCGGGTGCGGGCATTGCAGTTAATATCTTGGAATTCGCTGAGTTCACCATCTAGCCATTCTCCGCCTTGTTCAGCGTGAATCCAATGGGTGATTTTGGTGTCTTTTAAGCCTTCGGCGTCGTAGCCAAGTGCGCCCATCGCCGCATGATTGACTAAGATAATTTTGCCTTTATCGTCGATTAAAAAGAGCAAGTCGCCGATGGCATTCATCATTTGCTCAAGCATGTTGCGAGATACTGTCTCTTCTAAGAGTTCTTCGGTGGCTCGCATGCGCATCATGGTTTCTGCAAACTGGGATGAAATCAGGTTTAAGAAGGTGGTTTGTTTGTTGGTAAACATGCCAGTTGCCAGGCTATTTTCCAAATAGATAATATAAACTAGCTCTTGCTGAGCGATGACGGGAAAGCATAAAACGGAGCGAGAAGACGCATTCGCAAAATAGGCGTCGCGCTCGAATTGCTCGTCTCTTTTAGAATCAGCAATGACATGCGGCTCGCCCGTTCTCGCGACATAGGTGACTAACGAGCTCGAAAACTGGCACGTACTCGGATACATTTCTGTTTTAGACCCTCCCTGGCTGTTCTCGGTGCATGCCTTGACAATGGGCTGTTTATTAGCGTCCAGTCGTAAGAGCACAACCCGCTGCGCGCCCGCGGTCTCCAAAATCACTTTTAGGGCATACTCGATTAATTCAGGCAAAGTTGACTGATTGGCGATGCCGAGAACAATCTTATCGATTTCACTAAATTCCGTAGACGTGGGAGCCGCTACTTTTTCTGGCAGGGTTTCGCCTTTTAAATTGAAATCGGGGTAGAGCTGCTGCAAAAAGTCGCATTGACTGGCGCAGTCCCAAAACTTGTAAAGTCGATAAGCTTCCCTGCAAAAGACTTCGGCAATTTCATGCTTGCCCCGCATTGTTTCAAACGCCGCAAAACGCTGCCAGGCGAAGGCCTGAATAAACCAATTAGCCTGTTGAGCTGTGTGAATGGCATACATGAAATGCTGTTTAGCCTTAGAATAGTTTTGTCTGGAGGATTCTCGCTCTGCTAAGGCAAGTTGGTAATACCCCATGTAGTTTTCAGGACAACCTTTGGTCCATAGGCGCATGCAAAAGAGACTAAAGCCCGCGTATAAACTACCAAATAATTTTTCCGACCACGTGATTTGATTGCTCGGTGCGCTGTACCAGCCGATTAAGAACGCAAATCGATGAAACAGCTCCAGCAACAGGCCATTTAAATCAATGGAACGAAACGCGAACGCCAGGCCAACGCGCATATTTTCCAGCGGTTGCTCTTTCAGCATGAATTTTAGCTGGGCAAACACTTCATAATGAGCGCGCGACATTAGGTTGCCATTTTGAGTCATTTCTTGGGCGTAGCTTGCCGGCTCAAGCAGGGGCGCCAGGCTCGCCGCATTACCTCTAAGTTCTCTAATATAATCAATAATAAATTTTTGGTTGTTAATCACTTCCCGGTCTTTATGCGGTGTATGAAACTTCAGACAGGCTAAGCTCTCGTCCTCGATTTCATTCAACGTTTTTTGCTGGCAAAATACCCTGGGGCATGAGGAAAAGGCCAAAGCGTAATCGGCCCAATGCAAAACGCCGACCTCTTGATTTAAAGCAGCCGCTTGTTTGTACTCTTTGGCTAGCGCCGCCAAAGGCATGCGCCACTGATCGCCAAACAGCGATGAGATAAATTGCAGCTGAGCGGCCACTCTAAGATCCGGATATTGCTCGCTGACGGTCTTAGCCAGTTGCCGCCATTTAAAGCCTCGCTTGAGAAGTTTGAAAGTCCCAGCTTCTAGCACCGCGACTGCCCCGAAGCCGAACGCGGCGTCTTTATTAAATCCGTTTTTAAGCGCCAAATACGCCATGTGGATACTAAGCAAGCCGAACATGTCGCTGTTCACCATGTAGCAAGATGGAATCGTGTAGTTAATGATGTTGAGCACAGCAGCAATCCGCCGATCAGTGCAAGGCGGCAGATTTGCCCAATGATTGGGATTGCGCCAACCACCCGCCCACAACAATTTTGCATACTTGACGAGCACGTGTCCTTTATGTGCTCTAGTAGGAAATTTAAATCCCAGCCTAGCCAGCATGCTCAGTCCGAACGCAATGTTTTCCTGGTGTCGATTAGTTAAAAAAAGGAGCTCGTTATAAAGGGTAATAATGCGCTCGTTATGCAAAACGTCTGAACTCAAAGCGAAGCATTTTTTAATTGAAGCTTCGGCAATGTCATAATGCGCTTCACAATGTGCCGCCTGCGCATGGGCGGCATACAGGTCGTAAAAAGTCTCGTCTTCGCACAGCGCGAGCGCTTCGGTGAGCAAGTTATAAGCAATGCCATAGGCCGAACTGGCCAAGGCTTTGCTACCGGCTTGGTAGTTTAGAAGTCCCAAATTTCTGCGCTCCCCGCTTTCGAGGAGAAGGCTTTTGGCCTGATTAAGATGCTCGACCACTTCGAAGATTTGAGCAGGGTCCAGTGCTTTGCCTACTCGCAGATGCCGGCGTGTTCGCTCCTCTTCGGAACAGATTTTGTAACAAGCCTCCTGGACCCGATCATGCGCAAAGGTTAAGAAATTTTTTCCTTCTATAATTAGGTTATCTGCGATGAGTGGATGCAGATGTTCGTAAATCACATCCTGTGGCAAATCGGTTAGTTGATGCAGCAACTCCAATGAAAAACGGGTGCCAATGACCGCCGCCAAGTTGCTTAAGTCCTGCGTTTGCTCGGGGTAAGTCGATATCTTGCCAATCATGAAGCTGACGACATCGTCAGCGAATTGAGAAGATGCCACCGCTTCGACATCAAACTGCCAGCCTTGGTCCGACTGTTTGATGATGCCATTGGTGTACGCGGATTGCAGCATCTGTTTGACGAAGAAGGGGTTTCCTTGCGTTTTGGCGAAAATGGCTTCTGCCAGAGTTTCGACTTGTTTGTGACCGGTATTTAAAGTGTCTGCTACCAAAGCGGTGACGCTTTCTAATTTTAGCGGCGGTACTTCCAAATCGAGCCAGACAAGGAACGGGTTATGGCGAAGTTCCTCGCACATGATGATAAACGGACTGGTTTCATCCACCTCGTTGCTTCGATAGGCAAACACCAAATGCAGATTCGGCACGCGATTTTTAGTCAGCAGATAAGTTAGAAACTTGACACTAACCCTATCCACCCACTGCATGTCGTCCAGAAAAAGCACTGCGGGCGTTGATTCAGAAGCAATCAGCGATAGCAAGCTTTCGAGGGCGCGATGCAGCCGGAGCTCATTCACCTCCACCGCAACTTCTTCAAGAGCCGGCTGCTCGCCAACAATCAGTGCCAATGCCGGCACCAAGTCGGTGAGCGCACGGCCACTTGGACCGATGAGCGTTTCAAATTCTTGCTTAAATCGAACCAGCGAGGGGTTATCCAACGTTAACAATTGATTGCAGTATTGCGTTAAAGCCTGAATTAAGCCGGCGTAAGGCTTGCCTTGGGCATATTGCTCGAACTTACCAGATATCAAACTGCCACTGCGTGCGGTCAGGGGTTTGTACAATTCCTGTACCAGCCGGGTTTTACCGATGCCAGAAAAACCACCTACTGACAGCACATTCATGTGCCCAGGCCCCATGCCTTTAAAATGATCCACAGCCGCTTGAACCTGCGCGGCTCTGCCGTAGAGCTTGTCGGAAATGAAGAAAGTGCGCTGCCTATCCAAAGCCCCCAGGCGGGTGAGTTCGCCTTTTTCTAAAGCAATAATGTCTGCGAGCACGCCGTTTGCGCTGCGATAGCGGTCTGCCGGCTCTTTGGCTAATAACTTGGCAATAAGATTGGACAGCTCGGCCGGAATATCAGATTGTACTAAGTTTAGTGCGGTGGGCACCAACGCTAGGTGAGCGTAGATTAATTCGTTGGGCTTTTCGAAGGCAAAAGGCGGCTTACCCGATAGGAATGCGTAAAACAAACAGCCGAGTGAATATAAATCGCTAGGCTCCTCAACCGGCCGATTCATTCTGCCGGTGAGCTCTGGCGAGCCATAGACTAAATTGAAGCTGGAGGGGCCCTCCGTCATCAGGCTTTGGTTCAATTGTTCGAAGATGGCAAAGTTGCCTAATATGTAGGCTTGGCGATCTGCATCGACAAAGATACTTTCGGGACAAATGTTTTTGTGAAGAACTTTGCGTTCATGGCAATAGGCTAGGGCAGTTAGCAGAGATTTCGCGATGGCGTAAAACTGAGAAAGGCTGGTTGTCGAGTCTGGATCCCGGCTCAAAGGCTGGGATGACATAAGCTCCTGCACCAGGAAAATGCCGCTTTTGTCTTCTTTGCAAATTGGATATTTTTGAAGGCCCGGATGGTCTAGGTTGGCAATTTGACCGGCTTCAAACAAAATTTGCTGCCATTTCGGCACCTGGGCTGAACTTGCGCCTAAATAATGGTAGATTAATACAGGCAGCCCGTCGGCCGTCTCACCCTGGAATTCCGCACGATGCCCCGTATGGCCAAGAGCTTTAGTAATATGAAAAGTTGGATTCTGCATACACCTGTATAGAGTGTATCAAAAACCTTAGAGCATCTGCTGCAGTATTTGTTCCAGTTTTTCCGGCGTGCAGCGGTCATACCAAACGCCCTCCGGGTAAACGACCGCGATGGGCCCATTTTCGCAAACTTGCAGGCAATTGGCTTTGGTGCGCAGGATTTCGCCTTTTAGTCCAAGTTCCTTGATGCGGGCCTTTAAATAGTGCCAAGATTCCATGCCTTCTTCTAAAGAGCAGCATTTAGGCTTGGTTTGGTCGCAACATAGAAAGATATGTTTCTTTAGCATGGTAGCTGCTTCTCACAAATGGCCCGGCATAGCAGGCTTTAAACCCTAACGTTTTGGCTTCATTTTGCCAACGAGTATAACTCTCAGGAGCGACATAGCGCTCTACCGGCCAGTGCTTCAGGCTAGGCCGCAGGTATTGCCCGATGGTGATAATGGAGACGCCTGTTTGTCTAATCAGCTTGAGGGTCTCGCTCACTTCATTGTCCGACTCCCCAAGGCCGACCATGATGCCGCTTTTGACGATCAAATCTCGCTCAGCTCCCAGCCGGCTCAATAAGCCTAGCGTGACATCAAAATGCGATTGGGGCCTGACTTGCTTATACAGCCTAGGAACGCTCTCTGTGTTGTGACCCCAAATATCAGGACCGGCATCGAGCACGGTTTGGACAGGCTCAGGCCGGTTTTTAAAATCGGGTGTGAGGAGCTCAATGGTGAGTCCTGAGATTCGCCGAAGCGCATGTATGCAAGCGGCAAAGTGTGAAGCGCCTAAATCAGGCAAATCATCTCGATCGACGCTGGTCACGACCACATGTTCCAGGCCGAGCTCCCGCACGGCATTGGCGAGATTTTCAGGTTCGTTTGGGTCAGGCGGCAAGCCTCGCCCGGTCTTTACGGCACAAAAATGGCACCGCCGGGTGCAAGTATCGCCCAAAATCATAAACGTGGCGGTTTTATTGCTGAAGCACTCGGTTAGGTTTGGGCACTTTGCCTCTTCGCAAACGGTATTAAGCTTGGCCCGGCGCAAAAGTTTAAAAACATCGCTCTTTTGAGAATTGTAACCAATCCCTTTGCGAAACTCCGGTGGCAATCGAAGCAGAGACCTCACGCTTTCATCATCATTTCATGGAATTTTGTCTGAATCTCTGGTTCAACGGCGTAATTTTTCTTGAGTTCGGCCAATAAAAATCCTTCAACCAGCTTGCCGACAAAAGGGATTTTCACGTTCATCTCGCCTTCAAAAACGCGCAGGGTGCCTTTTTTCAGTTTGGTGTAGGTAAACTTTCCTGTGCTCTCAAACTTAGATTTCGCGGCTAGAGGCTCAATCACAAAGCTGAGCGTGTGCTCCTTCGGATTAAACGTGCCTTTTTCTAGCCAACTAAATAGCTCAGGCGATGCAATCTTAGCGATCGCTGGGGGCAACTCCCCACCCGCCGAAACTTTAAAGCACCAATACCTTTCACCGCTGGTTAATTCTTGATGCTCAACCAGCTCCCGACTCTTAAAAGAGGGGAGGGCCGAAAGCATCGAGCAAAGCTCAGGATGGTTCAAGTATTTTTCAAAAACGTCGACGGGAATGGTGGGAAATTCATGTTCGAGTTTGAAGGTTGTGCTCATAGGCATTTCGGTCTGTCATGTTTTGGCAGCGCTAGCAAGATTTTGAATCGACGCATTCGACTAGACAATTACTTTAAAGGACGTTAACTTTCGCTCCTGAAGGGCCCGTAGCTCAGCGGTAGAGCATTCGGCTCATAACCGACCGCGCGCAGGTTCGAATCCCGCCGGGCCCACCATTTGGAGTGTTACAAATGAATGTTCGTGAACAGCTGACCTTATTATCTCAGCTGGGTTTAATAGACCTTCGCCTCAAAGAACTGCGGGAAAAGCATAAAGTTTTGCCGCTTAAAGCCAACGAGGCAAAAAGCCGCTCTACGGGGGCTTCGCTCGAGCAAGATGGGTTTAAGTCTCAGACTGACAATCTTGAAAGTCAGAAAAAGCAGCTTGAGATTGAAATCCAAACGGAAAAAGGCAACTTGCGTAAGTGGGAAGCTCGTGCCGAAAAGATTAAAGGTGAACGCGAATATACCACTTTACTGTCTGAAATCGGATCTCAGAAAAAAGCGATTTCTAATCTTGAAACTCGCATGCTTGAGCTTTTAGAGCAGCAAGGAAAATTGAATGCTCAGCTTGCAAAAGTGAAAGACAAGCTGGATCTAGCGAATGCTGAATTCGACGACGAATGGGACAAAATTTCTGATGATTTGAAATCTTTAGAAGCCTCCCTTGCAGAATCACTGTCAGGCAAAGCTGAAGTACTTAAACACATGCCAGCGCCATTGCTTAAGCGTTATGAACAAATCGCTTCCAAGCGAGCGGGCACTGGCATTACTTTTCTAGAGAAGGGTGTTTGCAAAGCTTGTAGACGAAGCCTGCCGCCGGAGCTCTGTAATCGCATTTTGAAAGGCGAAATTGTCGAAAGCTGCCCTTCTTGTAACCGTTTGTTGGTGGCAGAAAGTATCGGAGCTTAAATGTCTATTCTGGCGCAAACAGATCCTTTAATCGCTGGCTTTATTGAAGATGAGCGTCGGCGCCAGTTTGAAGGCTTGGAGCTTATTGCCAGTGAGAATTATGTTTCGCCAGCCGTGCTTGAGGCAGTCGGCAGCATTTTAACCAATAAGTACGCAGAGGGTTACCCTGGTGCGCGTTATTATGCAGGTTGTGAGTTCATTGATGAAATTGAACGTGTAGCGATTGAGCGTGCTAAACAGTTGTTCGGTGCAGAGCACGCCAACGTACAGCCTCATTCGGGTGCGAACGCAAATCTTGCAGTCTACATGGCTGCAGTGAACCCCGGCGATACCGTCTTGGCAATGAACCTCGACCATGGCGGCCATTTGACCCATGGCGCCAAGATTAATTTTTCTGGGCGTTTATACAATATTATCCCTTACGGCGTTTCGGCGGAAACGGGTTTGATCGACTATGATGAGCTTGAGCGAATGGCGTTTAAAGAACGGCCTAAGCTCATCATCGCAGGGGCGTCTGCCTATGCGCGTGTGATTGATTTCGCGCGCTTTGCAGATATTGCGAAAAAGGTTGAAGCCAAGCTTTTTGTGGACATGGCCCACATTGCTGGGCTGGTGGCGACTGGTTTGCATCCATCGCCCATTCCGCATGCAGATTTTGTGACCAGTACCACCCATAAGACACTTCGTGGTCCTCGTGGTGGTTTGATCCTCTGCAAAGCTGAACATCAAAAGGCTGTCGATTCCAGGGTGTTCCCAGGAACGCAGGGCGGCCCGCTCATGCATGTGATTGCAGGTAAGGCTGTATGTTTTAACGAAGCGATGCAGCCGGAGTTTAAGACATATCAACTGCAAGTTTTGGAAAACGCGCGAGCACTGGCTAAAGCGCTAACCGCCCAAGGCTTTGACTTGGTTTCGGGCGGAACAGATAATCATTTGGTTTTAGTTGATTTACGCAGCAAGGGCATCAACGGCAAATTGGCTGAAGAAGCATTGGCCAAAGCGCACATAGTGGTTAATAAAAACAAAGTGCCTTTTGATCCTGCATCTCCTCAGGCGCCTTCTGGCATGCGTGTAGGAACGCCGGCGTTGACATCTCGCGGAATGGGAGTTGCTCAGATGCAGGTCATTGCTAAATGGATAGATCAGATATTACAGGCGCCCATCGATGCATCGTTGCAAGAAGATATCAAAAGCCAAGTGAGCCAGTTGGTTAAAGCGTTTCCGGTCCGCTGACCAGCGCATCCATAAAACGGCTAAATGCAGGAAATTCAGCGTTGAGACGCTCAAAGGCGCTCCTTTTTTCGTCTGGATCCTTGCTTTCCAATTTACTCATTTCGTTCGGGTTTGCATCCTGCCAGGCTCTTAGTCTTTCATTATCTGCATTTAATTCTGCAATTTGGCTACTATATGGGTTATTAGCGCCATAGATATGTTGCGCTGTCATTGCTAAGGCATATATATCGGCGAATGGTGTGGTTACTCGAAGAGCGTCTTGAAAACCGTGCGTAAACATTTCAGATGCCAACTGCGGCGATAGATAGCTGTCTAGACCATCGAGATCAGCCACATATCCTCTGCGGTCTTTGCCAATCAAGATATTGCCAGGTTTGATATCTCCGTGCACCAATTCTTGTCGGTGCATTAGTTTTAAAGAGGTAGCGACATCTGCCAGGGCTTGTGTTTTTTCTGCCTGCGATAAGACCGCGTGGTTTAAAGGCTCATATATATCTTCTCTCGCTTCTGTCTGTCCGGCATTGGTTCTGTCTAGATGCGTTAACAATCCTGCTAGCCTTAGGTTGGGGTCGGGTTTAGGAAACGCTTTGGCAACTAAATCCAACGATCTTTGGATATTGGCCTGGGCCGCTGTATTAAAGCGAGAAAGCACTTTTTCATCTAACTCCTTGGCAGGGCCTCCTTTTTGTAGAGTAAGAGTTAGTCTGTCAGTGCGGTGGACGGTCTTGAAAGTCCCGCTGCCTAATTTGTGACCGATAATTTCGATTTCGATCGTTTCCTTGCTAGTTTTGGTTACCCACGCGTCCACTGGTCCTGTAATACGTTCGCGACCGCCGACTCTTGCTGAGTGCGCAAAGCTCAGAGCGCTTTGGCAAAGAACTTTAGATACTGCTTTGACATCGGCGCTACGGGGGCTTGAAGTTGGGCTCGCTGGCGCCTTTCCCGGCATCGCAGAGGAGTCATCGGAGTTAATGGACAAGCTTGTTGGAGGCTTGGCCACCGGTTCAGGGCGCGATAGAATCGCACTTATTTCGCCCTCCAGCTGGTGAGGATATATCATGCGTTTTCGCGCGAGATGGCCTCTTGCAAGCGCTTGAAGTTTTACAGCGGCGGCGTCTTTCGAAAGTGCGCTCGGATGCGCATTTTTTGGTGAAATGCTTGAACTGTAAGAATCGTCTACCAAGTAAAGATCATCGCCGCTCATTTTGCTAGACGATGAGCTTTCACTTGTGCTGTTTTCCTGTTCTACTGTTTCGTTATGTTCAGGAATCTGGTTCGGTAATCTACCTTTGAAATCGACCATAAAAGAATGTTAATATGGTAACATTGTTCGATTCAAGCATATTACTGAATGGCTTCAAGTTGAAGTCTGCAAATTTGTGCGATTGCAGGGAGCCCTTGGCGTAAGACTTCAAGGATTAGGTTAGCTTTCATTGGGTTGCCCTCTGCTGCGCCTTGTAGTTCGACAATTGTCCCATCCTGACAGGCAACCAGATTGAAGTCGGTATCGATAGACACATCTTCTTCGTAGTTAATGTCTGTTAAAACTTGCTCGCCTTTAATACCAATAGATACAGCTGCCACTTGTCGCACTAACAGATGATCAAGTCTGAGCTGCTTTAAGAGCAATGCAATTGCCACCCAACCGCCGGTAATGGCTGCCGTTCGGGTGCCGCCGTCTGCCTGGAGGACATCGCAATCGACCGTGATGGCCCTTGGACCAAGTTGGTCAATGTCAACGGCTTGTCTTAAAGCGCGACCAATGAGACGCTGAATTTCGATGGACCTGCCGTCAGGACCCTTAGGACCCGGACGGGATTTTCTGTCGTGCGTCGAGCCGGGCAACATACCGTATTCCGCAGAAAGCCAGCCTTTGCCAATTTCTTTCCGATGTTGGGGCAATTGATTAGAAATTGTGGCTGTGACCACGACCTTTGTTTTACCGTAGCAAACCAATACACTGCCGGGATGGTGTTCGATAAAACGTTTTTGAAAAGTAATAGATCTTAGGTCTTGCGGTTTTCTGCCATCTTGTCTCATAATAGGGGTCATATTAGAAAACATTCAAAAAGGGAAAGGCATGATGAAAAAAGGATTGGTTTTATTGATATTGGTCTCATTGACCGCTTGTAAATATTCGACGTTGCCTAAAAAAACGACCATCTTAGAAGCGAGTCAAGATGATAATCTAGGTGGCACTGGTACTGATTCGGGCGATGTGAAAGCGATGGCCGAGCGCATGGCTCGAGAGATTGTAAGTATTCAATGGCCGAAGGTCGGCGCGACACCTCGCATTGCGGTATTGCCGATTGAAAACCAGACCAGATTTAGAGTGGACCCAAGATTGCTTCAGAATAAATTGGTGAAAGACTTGGTCGTATTTTCCAAAGGCCAAGTATCTTATTTGGCGAGAGACAGTGAACAAGCAGTGATGGCTGAAAGAGCTAAAAAACGCTCTGGCATCTACGACCAAGGTAAGTCTAGCGCCGCCATGGCTGGAGCAGACTATTTGCTCAAAGGCGAAATGCGATCGTTGTCTAAAGCCTCTAAAGAGGGCGTGAGCGATTATATTGTCTATAGCTTCCAACTGTTCGACGCTGAAACGGGCGTCATTCTATGGATGGGCGATTATGAAACCAAGAAAATGGGCCAAACCGGAGTGATTTATCAATGATTAGATTATTAAGCTTAGGCCTTTTATTGGCCCTTTCTATTTCTTGTGCGGGCGTGCGTCGGGCTCAGACGGGCATGCGAGCCACCATCAATAATCCAGTCGAGCAAAAGTTCGCTTGGGGTGAAGTCTATTGCGGTGAAGGAACAGTGTGTAGCGAGATTCAAGTGCTGCGGGTTGATTTCGAAAATCGCGATTCGGGCAATGTGAATGTCACATTGAAAAATCGAACCGGCCTACAGTTGCAAGCTCAGATTTCTCTGCAAATTATTAATAACGAAGGCGCTCAGTTAGACAGCACCACCTTCCAAGACGTCGGTCTGCCGCCTTCCCAGCAGAAGGTTTGGAGCATGCCTGGCGTATATCAAAAAGGAGCGAAAATCCGTGTTATCCTTCGTAGAATGTAAAAAATATCTTCTTTTGACGGTCATGGCTGTGGTGCTGGCGGGGGGTTGCTCTAGAAAGCCTATCCAAAGCTCCGGTACTTTGCCGACACCTTATTACCGCGATGTTAAGGTTCCAGAGATTGAAAAGCATGAGATGGTTATCAACGGACCTACCGCGTCTATTGAGGATTTAAGAGCTTGGAACCAGAAAGTAGGCAAGCCGACATTTGGTTTGATTGCGGCGTTTTACCAATTGCCGCAGTCTCAGCTTATTGGCGCCGTGAAAATGGAATCAGGTTATTCGTTTGGCGCCGGCTATCAAGCGATAACGCTTAAAAGTGCAGGGCCCAGACCCTATGCCGTGTTGCCTGCTTCCATTGGGCAAACACAGGTATTTACCAAGACCATGAATGAGATGATGGATGCGGGCGTTAAGTTCGTGGAAGTCTCCATGGCTGACGCGAATCAAATCATGCGGGCTGAGAAAAAAGCCATTGAAGATGACGCGGTTTGGCCTTTGGGGCAATATTTGCCTTCTGGTGTTGGCTATTTGATTTCTATTGAAAAAGGTGAAGGGCTTTATGGCCCGACTTATGTCGGCAGAGTGATTGGAACCAGTGATGGAAGGCTGATTGCGCTTGGTACTCAGCTCGATGCTGGCCCGCAGTCGTTGGAGCCATTGCTTAAGCAGTTGGTTTCCGATGCGTTAAGGCGCTTGGCGGATGCTCAATAGCACTGACAGAGCCCCTAAAACCGGCCTGATTCTATCGGGCGGCGGAGCTAGGGGCGCTTATGAAGCGGGAGTTATCAAATACATTCGAGAGCAACTCCCGGCTCGCATCAGATCTCATGCGCGTTTTGAAATTATTTGCGGCACCTCTGTCGGCGCGGTGAATAGCTGCTTTTTGGCGGCGTTAAGTCATATTCCGGAGTCTCAAGGCGAAGCGTTGGCGCAAATGTGGCGCAGTTTACGCATTGACGGAATCTACGAAATCGGCTGGCGCGAGCTGGTTAATTTGCCCAAATTTATCTTAGGCTCGAGAGGGCGGGGCGAGCTTGATGAGATTATTGGTTCCAGTCGATTGGGTGGTCTCTTCAACACTTCGCCTTTAGAAGACCTGGTTCGCAGACATATTCGTTGGAAGAATGTTCAGGTGAATCTGGAGTCCGGCGATGTACAGGCATTAGCGCTGACGGCAACACACGTGAGCAGTGGTATGACGCATATCTTTTTGCAACGTGCCAAATCATCACAGCCTTTGTTATGGAGCACCGACCCCCAGATGCAGCCATTTGAAGTGGAGCTTGGACCGGCTCATGCTTTAGCTTCTGCTGCGATACCCTGGATATTTCCGGCGGTTGAGCTTGAAGGGGAAGTTTATTGCGACGGCGGTATTAAACTAAATACCCCGATTTCACCGGCACTGCGGCTCGGAGCTGACCGTTTGTTGGTAATAAATCTTCGAACCGAAGAAAGAATTCGGGCAGAAAAAAGAAGGGCACAGATGGATAGGTATCCTTCTGCTCTGTTTTTGCTCGGCAAAATCTTAAACGCGCTCATGCTGGATAAAACAGACTATGATTTGGAACGCCTAGAACGTTTTAATAATTTGGCAGATTTAGGCAATGAAGAGTTCCGAGATAATATTACCGCCCTCCGCGGAAGCCCCTACCGGCATATCGATACGCTGGTCATTCGCCCCAGCGAAGACCTAGGCGTCCTAGCTGCTCGCAGGCTGCGCATGGGCGGCTTAGCCGAGCGTGTAGGCGGCGTAATAGGGCGCGTGCTTTCCAGAATCGTGGAGTCAACCGACCAGCAAGGTTCGGATTTTTTGAGCTATCTGTTATTCGATGTCGAATACGCCAACGATCTCATCGAATTAGGCATGCACGATGCGGATGCTTCAAGACAAAAAATCATCGATTTTTTTAATTAACGACGTCATTTTTAAATTTAATTTGCTGCTTCGGGAATAAAATTCTAAAGCCGTTGGTTTCTTTTCCTGAACATATCAAGGAGAGCCCATGACGCTTGCGCCTGTTTCTGTGACGGAGTGTGAACCTAACCTCAAGGCCTTCGAAGAGGAAGTGATTCCTCACGTGAGTACGCTGTTTGGAGCAGCACTAAGACTCACCCGGTCCTCTGGAGATGCCGAGGATTTGGTTCAAGAGACCTATCTCAAGGCATTTCGTTCTTATGAGCAGTTTGAAATGGGCACAAACTGCAAAGCTTGGCTTTTTCGTATCCTCACCAACACCTTCATCAATAAGTATAGACGCAAAGTTAAAGAACGCGAAATTTTGGACGGTGAGACACATGCACCGACCGTTTTTTCGACTCTAGACGCTGCGAACAAGTCCACCGATCGAAACCCTGAAACCGTTTTGTCCGACAGATCGCTTTCCGATGAAGTGGTCTATGCGCTGGAAAAAGTCCCGGTTGATTTTAGAATCGTGGTTTTGCTCTCTGATGTTTATAATTTATCCTACAAAGAAATCGCTGAAACGGTGGTGATTCCGATTGGCACCGTGATGTCTAGGCTATTTCGAGGACGACGTATCTTGCAAGAGCAGCTCTTTGACTATGCGGTGAAAGAGGGCTTTATCCGGCCCGCTCCTGTAGCAACCAACGAAGGCATCAAAACCTATTGTTTGGACGATTATAGAAAGCGCGCCTTGAAAAATACAGTTGCAGCTTAAAAATCCTTTCAGTAGGTAGTGGGGCTGGAGATAGCATCTTGAAAGCCCCACATTTAGAACACTGGCAAGGTTTTGCCATCAGCGATTATCAACACGACCGCGCCCGCAAACTGATGCGCTCCATGGTGCGGACCATTTGCGATTATGATTTAGTCAAAGAAGGCGATCATATTATGGTGGCCGTGTCGGGCGGCAAAGACAGCTACACATTAGCCGACTTTCTATGGCAAGCTAAAAAGAAGGCGCCATTTGAGTTCAATATGACCGTTGTGCATTTAGACCAAATGCAGCCGGGTTATGATGGCGCGCCTTTGCGGGAATGGCTAGAACGCTCTGGCATTCCCTTTGAAATCGTTCAAAAAGATACTTATTCTATTGTGGTTGATAAAACCAAAGAGGGCGGAACTTACTGCTCTTTGTGCTCGCGCTTGCGTCGGGGCATATTATATACGGCAGCTGAGCGATTAGGGTGCAATAAAATAGCGCTCGGTCATCATCGCGATGACGCTTTGGAAACGTTGCTGTTAAATCTATTTTACGCAGGCAAATTGCAGGCCATGCCTGCAAGCTATGTGACCGATGACGGGCGGTTTGAAGTGATTAGGCCCCTGATAGAGTGCGCAGAAAACGACATTGCTTGGCATGCTAAACGGAGCGAGTACCCAATTTTGCCCTGCAATCTTTGTGGCGCGCAGGAAGGTTTAAAGCGCGAAGCCATGAGTGAGCTGCTTAGTCAGCTGGACAAGCAAATCCCGGATGTTCGAAGTGTGATGCTGAGCGCCATTAAGAATGTTCAGCCCTCACATTTGCTCGATAGAACCATTAAGGGGACACCTCGGGTGAAGAAAGGCTTGCCAGTCGTTGAGTAAATTCTTGCTCAGGATTTAAAATTTGTCCTTCATCAGGGTTAAATAGACCAATGCTTGGATTTGAAATGGATAGCTCGTGGACAATCGTTTCTTTTAAACCGGCAACCCGCATCAGGGCCACAATCGAGCGTATGTCTGAAAACCTTCCAAGTGAGCCTTTAAAGGGGTTGGTCTTCTTTGCAAAAGCATAGGCTTCTCTGATGCGCGTCTTGTGGCTGATTAGTATCGGGTTGGCCTTCTCCATGCGCCCTCGCTCCCGGGAGAAAAACCACCTGGTGAAAATCGATTTGTTTAATATCTCGCCATAACGTAAGGCAGTTGCTTGGTCGGTGCCTATGGGGAGTTGTTTAGTCAAATATGATCCAAAATCTTCGATCATTGAGCTGTTCTGGATATTCTGGATGCCTTTTTCGCTGAAATAGACATCGATGTGAATGTTGGTTGCGGGGTCACTTAATAGTATTTCTTTGGCGTCATTTAACAGTGGAATCTCTAGAGCTTCTGTTAGTTCGAAAAAGTCGGTGGCATTGGGGCTGTCAACGGTCACATGGCAATATGATTTATTTAAAGACTTATTGGGATTATCCAGCGACATCCACTCCCACATGATGCTCATTTTGGAGAACCATTTGGAAAAGTGTTCTCTTAGTGAAGTTGATTTTTGATAATGATTATCGCTGAGATAGGATTCTTTGGCACTTTCCATTTTATGAAAAAAAGTGACGTTTGAATCTCCAATACCGCCTGCTGCATTGAAATCGTAAGATGTTTCGGTTTCTTCACTGACTTGCTTTCGGGCGATTTTATCCGCTCGCTCGGTAGAGAATTTCAGAAAAATATCGTCATATGCTTGTGCTTCTTCGGCTTTGGATAGGTCAAAGACATACTGCTTAATATGATTTTGTTGATTGGTCCGCTTGGCGGCAGCCACAGCGTGTGCGCTTGCGATCCAGCTGAAAAACCGGTCCAGGCCTACGACGTGTGTTATCGTTTGAAAAATACAAAAGCTAAGTCTTCTCTCGTTTCGATATTCGTAACCTAAACCGCCTTCGTTGCCGCTGGAAGTTGTCAACTTGACCATGATTTTATTGGGACTGAGTAACTTCTGTGCGAAAATAGAGGCGCATCTCGTTTTGGAGGCTTGGACCCCGGCAGGCAGCTCGAGTGAAAACTTTGCGCGTGCCTCTTCGGACAATTCAAACTCACTGCCGGGAGGCATTGAACGGGCGAGTTGGGCAGTATAGGGAATTTGAATGCTCTGGAGGAAAGATGCGCCCTTGGCAAGCTCGCCAGATGCGCTTTCGTAGGGCTCCAGTTTTCTTAGTCGAACCTCATTGCTGAGGCTAAAGCCTACTTGCCCTTCGGCGTAAAGCCCTAAGGGTATGCTGGTTTGCTTATCTTTGCTGAGCTTTACGCGACCATTGGTTTCAAGCCAAATAATTTTGCGATTGGCTTGGCGATAATAAGTATCGCAGGCTTTTTTAACAGCGTCTTTTAGAATAAGCCGGTCGCCTGCAGGGTAGATTCGGTCTGAAAATTTCAGATCGGATCGAATGGCAAAAGGCAAATCGATGCGGGTTTGGCCTTCCTCCAATGCGCTTTGTATTTTCGACAAACCCGCCTGTCTGAGCAAGTGGGCACCCACGATATCCATGCCTGGTCCGTAGGCCCTATCAAATATTTCTAAAGCATTGGACATGGCAGGGGATATGGTGCGCGGGTTTATAGGAGGCATGCTCCATCCTATTAAAAAGGTCTTTGATTTGGCTTAGCTGTAGGTTAGTATTCGGGCAATTATGCCAATCAAAAAAGATGTTCCAACGCCTGACGAACCTAAAGCAAATCCCAAAAATACTAGGCATCTTCGCGCGCCTATCGAAATTCGCATTGAGTTGACCCAAGGCCTTCAATCTTTCACAGCCACGTCCCGCAATTTGGCTTTGGGCGGTGTCAGTTTTGAATCATTGCAAGAGTTTCATGTGGGCGATAAAATTAACGTTCTTTTATATATTCCGATTAAGAAAGAACTTGAGTTGCTCAAAGCTTCCTCTGAAGTCGTTTGGACTGAAGACCAACAAGGTTCCTGGATGATGGGTGCTGCATTTAGAAAATTTGCACCTGGTGATCAAAAGCGTTTGCGTGAATGGTTGCTTGATTGTGTCCGTGCCCAAAAAGAAGGGCGTTCTATTTTATAAGAGTTTCAAATATGCCTATTCAAATTCGCGACCCTATTCATGGCTCAATCGATTTAAGTGTTAATGAATTAAAGTTGATTGACCACCGAGCTTTTCAGCGTCTTCGGGATATCAAACAGCTGGGATTTGCGGATTTGGCATTTCCAGGGGCGACTCATAGCCGCTATATCCATAGTCTCGGTGCCATGGCGATGGCAACTCGGGTGTTTGATGCGCTTTTTAAACCGGGTGATTTGGACGAAAACGCGCGCAAGCGGATGCGCCAGGCCATTCGACTGGCCGCAATGTTGCATGATTTAGGACACGCACCCCTCTCGCACTCCAGCGAGATTCGCATGCCGTCCAAGAAAAGCTTGGGCCTAGAAGGAGAGGGGCGCGCCTCTCACGAGGACTATACCTACGCGCTGCTTACAGACTCGAGTTTTTCGAAAGAAATCGAGCGTTTGTTTGCGGATGTGGGTGTATCACCTGCCGATATTACGACCCTTGATTTTAAAATAGGGCCACTCAGCTATCAGCCGTTGATGAAGCAAATTATTAGCTCCGAGTGCGATGCGGATCGCATGGACTACTTGCAACGCGACAGTTTTTATTGTGGCGTTAATTACGGCAAATTCGATGCCGATTGGCTGGTCAGCACCCTGGTACCAATCGAAATTGAAGGCGCTGTGCATTTAGGGATTCGCTCCAAAGGCATGTTTAGTTTCGAAGATTTTTTGCTGTCGCGCTATCACATGTTTGCGAGCGTGTATTTGCACCACACGCCAGTGATTTATGAAAAGATGCTGCAGCGCTATTTCGAAGAAAGCGAAGATGCGTTTTCATTGCCGAGTGATTTAGAGGCTTATATCCAGCTGGATGATGTTGATTTGCAGCACCATTTGCGAATTAGCCAAAATCCTTGGGCGAAACGTATCGTGGCGCATAAACCCTATGCCTTACTGGCGGATGAGATGACTGAGAGCGAGCACCGAGGGCTTTGCCAGCGTTTGGAGACTGAAGGCATCGATTATATACAGACGCAATCTAAGAGCGCCATCTCCAAATATTTTGACTCCTCTGCCCATCCGCTTTATGTTCTGACTAAGCGCGGAGAGGTGATGGCACTTGAGGCCTATACCGAGCTTTTTAGCCGCTACCAAAGACCAGCACAATTTAACCGGATTTATGTTGCCCCAAACGACAAAAGCAGAGCCAGCCAACTTAGTTAAGCGTGCCAGTATCCAGCTTGCGGATGCTGGTGGCGAATGGGTTTCGAGTGGAAAAGGAGAGGACAATCTCTATGCGAGCTTTGTCCGAAAGGCGACTGAAATTCCCAGACTTTCAGAAGAAGAAGAGCGTGTCTTAGGCCTGAAAGTGAGGGACCATGGCGATCAATCGGCAGCCAAAAAGCTGGTTTATCACAACATGCGTCTCGCCATTAAAATGGCGCATCAGTATCGTCGCTCTTGGACCTTGATGATGGACTTGGTGCAAGAAGCCCTAACGGGCATGGGTATCGCCTCCAAACGCTGGGACCCGGATGAAAACACCCGTTTTGGGACTTATGCCGCTTATTGGATAAAAGCTCAGCTGTCCAAGTTTCTGATGACTAATTCTCGTTTGATTCACACAGGTAACAGCCGGGCCGGTCGTAAGGTATATTTTGCGCTACCGCAAATTCGGCGGGCGCTTTTAGCTAAAGGGCAAAATCCAACGCCTGAGTTAATTGCCAAAGAGTTAGGTGAAGACCCTGAAGAAGTAGCGTTGATTTTATCGCGTTTAGACAGCAAGGAATCGAGCCTTTCTGCGCCGATTAACTCAGATCTTGATAATACCTTAGGGGATACTTTGGCGTCCGATTGGGATAGTCCGGAAACCACCAGCGCTCGGACGCAGATTCAAAACACCATTGAAAAAATGATTAATAGTTTTGAAAAAAACCTTGATTCAGAACGCGATAAGGTTATATGGAAAGAACACTTAGTTGCTGGAGAGCCAGTGAATTTGGTAGAGTTAGGCAGGCGTTATGGGGTTTCCAAGCAGCGTATGGGTCAGTTGGCTGACAGGTTAAAGAAATCTTTTCGCAGACATGTGATTGACACCTTAGGCCCTCATACGCAACTATCTTGGCTATTTAGTGAAGATGAGGGTGGGTAGGAAGCACATGAAGAACTTAAAAGCTTTTGTGATAACAGTTTCAGCGATTGTCATTGTAACGGCAGTTGTTGGATTTTTTATTGTATTTCAGGTAGCACCTCAGTCAGCCTTCGCGCGGCTAGTGGTTGATATCGGTACGCTGATAGCTTTGATAAGTGCCTGCATTACTGTGCCTAAAGTTGCCGATTTAAAAACTGATGAAATTGCAGATGGTTTGAGAGATTTGGCCAGGGGCCGGTATGATCGGCGCATGGTTCATAAAGATTTTGATCAATTAAGTGATATCGCCCAAGCTTTCAACGAGTTGGCTGGCACCTTGGCGGACAATACGGATCCAAGCTTAAGCCGAAATAAAGCCGCTCGTTTTCCTAAGCTTGAGCCTGTGGTACAAAGGGCTGCGCTTTATGAAGAACACAGTTACCACCCAGAGTTGGGGCAGGTGCAGGCAGTTCCCGCTAAGAACACCCTGACAGATCTGTACGAGCAGTTTAAGGAAGCTCACCATTTGCAGGGCCAACAAACCGTGGATTTTGATACCTTCGAAACCACGCTATCTAAAGCCAAAGAAGCCTTGGTGAAGGAACATGGGGTTAAATCAGTTCGCTTTGAAGTGGTGCTAGAAAGCGGAGAGGTCGCCTTAAGACCTAGACTGGTGCGCTAACACATGCTAGGTATCTAAACCTATGGCACGCGTCACCGTACAAGATTGTTTAGAAGTTGTTGAAAATCGATTCGCTTTGGTTTTATTGGCTGCTGCAAGAAGCCGCCAGTTGATGAAAGGCAGCCGCTCCTTGGTGGAAGGCTTTAAAAACAACGAGCAAGTGATTGCTTTGCGTGAAATCGCTGCCGGTAAAGTTAAATTCAATCGCTCGATCCGTGAAGTGCTCGAGTCCTCCATTACCGAATTAGATCACGAGTACGAAGCTTCTCGCAGTGTCCAAGCCTAAAGCGATGGGTGAAGTTGTTCATCTGAACTTCACAAAGCCCCCCTCCAATATCCAAAAACTGAATGCTTTTAAAAAACATTTAGACAAAGGGGTGGTGCTCATTTTATTAGACAGTAGCAGGCCCGGTGTCGTTGTCCCTCCGCAATACGCAGGGGACGAAGTCTTAGGCCTTAATTTCTCCTATAGTTACGAGTTGCCAGATTTTGGCTTTGATGAGGCCGGCGTCAGTGCTACCTTATCGTTTGATGAGGGTTACTTTTTTTGCCAGATCCCTTGGGGATCGGTCTATCGCATTGGCGATCAATTTTGGTCGGAAGATTTTCCATGAGCTATATTTCTTACCAGCATGTTGATCGAGCCTTCGGCAGCCAAGTGGTTTGCAAAGATCTCACCTTAGATATCGAAAAGGGTGAAAGCTTTTGTATTATTGGGCCATCGGGAACCGGTAAGACCGTCACCATTAAAATGCTCATCGGCTTAATTCTGCCCGATGCCGGCGAGATTATTTTTGATGGTATCTCACTGTCTTCTTTGAAGCGCGATGAAGATTATTTGCCCATTCGAAAGCGCATTGCCATGGTGTTTCAGGGCGCTGCGTTGTTCGATTCCATGACCGTTTTTGACAATGTCGCGTATGGCCTGCGGAAACTAAAACTTCCACCAAACGAACTTAAAGACAAGGTTGAAGAAAAGTTAGTCTGGGTAGGGCTGCAAAACTCGATAGATAAAATGCCGTCTGAACTTTCAGGCGGTATGAAAAAACGCATTGGTCTAGCGAGAGCCATTGCGACGGATCCGGAAGTAGTTTTATACGATGAGCCCACTGCTGGACTCGATCCGATCAACACCGTTCGAATTGTTGATTTGATTGTTTCGTTGCAAGATAAGCTGAAATCAACGGCCATTATGGTAACGCACGATATTCCGTCAGTGCAACGCATGAGTACTCGAGTGGCTTTTTTATACCAAGGGCAGGTTCGCGCCCTAGGTACCATTCAGGAAATGATGAATCATCAAGACCCTTTTGTCCGTGGTTTTTTAAACAGCGATCCGAGTTTAACTGATATATTATCTTAAAGAGAGTTTAAAATATGGCATTCGGTAAACGACGAAATTTGGATATCTTTTTAGGGGCATTCATTTGCTTCGGTTTGGTGCTACTCGCACTGGTAGTTTTTCTGATCGGCAAAGAAAATCACTTGTTCGACAGGTCTGCTAGAGTTGAAACCTATTTCCAAAATGTGGTGGGTCTGTCCGTTGGCGCCGACGTGATGTTAGCCGGGGTCTTGGTCGGGTATGTCGAGAAAATTGGCTTTCCTAGCTTTGACGACAAAAATCCCTCCACCGCGGGTAAAATTCAGGTTTTGCTCAGCATACCCGAGGATAAGCTTAACTGGGTGAGAGAAGACTCCATTGCCCGGATCGACGGCAAAGGCTTGCTGGGTGATAAGATTATTAACATTAGCTTGGGAACGCCCAAGGCTCACGCCATCAAAAATGGTGGCCGTTTGATTTCTATGGAATCCATCGACATGAGCGATGCTTTAGCAAAAGCTCAAAGCGTCTTAACCAACGTGACTGGCGCGGTTGAAGCAGCCAAAGAATTCATCGAAGGATTTACCTCCAAAGGTGGCAATACCGCCTTGGCTGAAGCTGCCCAGTCAATTCGAAATATTGCTCAATCTATCGAGACCGGGCCTGGGCTTATCCATCGACTGATTTATAGTAGAAAATCGGGCGACAGCTTTGAAGCCACTTTGGCAGGTCTAGACAATCTCATGCGTGATGCAGCCAAGGGACCAAGTCTGCTGCACTCGGTCGTCTATGATCCAAAGGGTGCAGAAATTGTTGACAATCTGAATACCATAGTGACCAACACCATGGAAGGCCAAGGTACGCTTGGCAGATTGCTAATCGATCCATCTATTTACGATGACATGAAGCTAATCTTAGGCAACGTCGAAAGAAATAGAATTTTGAAAGGCTTGATTCGTTTTTCTCTGTCTCAAAAAGAAAAGATGCGCGCTATGGAATCTAAAGAATGATTAATTTAAAGATATTCGCCCTCGTTCTTGGCTTATTTTCCTTAAGCTATACTGCGAAAGACGAGAGCCTGTCCGAGCTGCGCATTTTCAACCGCGCTATTTTATTGGTCAAAGAACAGTATGTCGATCCAGCTCGTTTAAAACCCGAGAAGATGTTGATGGGCGCTTTGGATGCGCTTGAAAAACAAATCCCTGAACTGGTGGTCGATGAAGTCGTTGACGGTCAGGTTAAAATCCAGATAGGCCCCAATTCCAAGATTTTCTCAGTAAAAGGCATGAATTCCCTGTGGGACCTAAGTTTTAAGCTTAGAGATATTCTACGCTTTATCGAGCCAAAGCTCCCAGCGAGCATCAAAAGAGATGACATCGAATACGCTGCCGTTAATGGTACTTTGAGTCAACTAGACCCGCATTCCATTTTATTGGAGCCTAAGTTCTCAAAAGAAATGAAACTCAGCACCAAAGGCGAGTTTGGCGGTTTGGGCATCGTGATTGGCCTTCGAGACGGTGTGTTAACGGTTATTGCACCGCTGGATGATACCCCTGCAGCCAAATCTGGCATCAAAGCTTTGGATCAAATTATTAAAATCGATGAATCCTCCACCATCAATTTGGCCTTAGATGAAGCTGTTGAAAAGTTAAGAGGCAAGCCAGGTACCAGCGTTTCTTTGACCATCTCACGCAAAGGCGAAGCCGGCCCACGCAATATTTTGGTAATCAGAGATATTATTAAAGTCGATTCGATTACCTCGCATTTAATCGACAAAAAAGTAGGTTACGTCAAAATCAAATCTTTCCATGGCAATACCAGCCGGGATCTTAAAGCGGCCATTGAGAGCTTCAAAGACATTAAAGGTCTGATCTTAGACTTCCGAAACAACCCCGGCGGCTTGCTCAATGAATCGGTATCTGTATCCGATCTGTTCTTGGATGGTGGTGTGGTCGTGGTGACTCAAGGTGCTTTGGGAACTCAAAGAGACGAAGAAAAAGCCGAGCCAGGCCTGGAAAAATCCAAACTTCCCATTGTAGTTTTAGTGAACTCGGGCTCAGCATCTGCTTCTGAAATCGTAGCCGGCGCGTTGAAAAACCGTGGCCGCGCGGTCGTGGTGGGCGAGCAGACATTCGGCAAAGGCTCAGTCCAAATGCTCTATGATTTTCCTGACAAATCTGCGCTCAAGCTGACCATTGCCCAATACTTAACCCCTGGTGATGAAAGTATTCAGTCCGTTGGCATTACCCCTGACATCCTACTTTCGCCGGCTCTCATCGAAGATAAAAACAACCTGCTGTTGTTCCCTCAGACCCGAATGAGAGAAGGGGATCTAGATCTTCATTTGGATGATAAGCGTACCATGGCTCATAAGCCCGTCTTTGAGCTGACCTATGTGTCTGAGAATCTAGCCAAAGAAGAGCTGGAAAAACGTGCCGTTTCGTCCGTCTTCTACGAAGATTTTGAAATTAGGTTTGCTAAACGGCTGTTGCTGGCTGCGCACGGTTCCACCCGAAAAGCGCTATTAGCAGATGCTCAAAGTTTGATGCCCGTTGTCGAGCAGGAAGAAAACAAAAAGCTCACAGCTGCTTTGGAGAAGTTAGGCATTGATTGGTCAAGGCCTGCTCAATTTCCAGCGACACCTAAAATTTCGGTGCGTTTGGTCAATGCCCAAGTAGCTAAAGCAGGCCAAAAGCTAAAAATCTCCGTTGAAGCTAAAAACACCGGTACCGAGCCTGTTTACCGCCTCTACGGTATCTCAAAGTCAGCAACGCCGTTTTTTGCTGACCGAGAATTTGTTTTCGGCAAGTTGATGCCCGGGCAGAAGAAAATTTGGGATACCGAAATCGAAACCCCTAAAGACACCATGACCAGGCGCGATTTGATGCGTGTCGTATTCTTCGGCAATGGCCGGGAGCTTAGCCCGTTAGATATCCCGATTTCGCTTCAAGGCTCAGTTAAGCCTATATTAGCCTATGACTATCAAGTCATTCCTGCCAAAGCCGGTGAAAAAACACGCGTCAAAGTGAAAGTAAAAAACATTGGTGCAGGCAACTGCGAAGAGCCAATTGTTCTTTTAAAAGCCAAAGGCGATGCCGATATCTTTATTGATCAAGGCCGCCAAAAAATTAAAGCACTTAAGCCAGGCCAGAGCGCTGACGCTGAACTGGCGTTTACGCAGCGCACGCCAGAGGGCAAAGCCGAAATACAACTTCAGCTCTTTGACGGCATTTCCGGTGAATACTGGGTAGAAGATTTAAATATCAAATCCGCTCAGAAAATCGCTAAAACACCGCCTCAAATTCGCTGGCTAGAGCCTTCCAATATGCCTGTGGTGGTGAAAAATACCTACCGAGTGCAGGCTGAAATCACCGGCAAAAAAGATCTGAAAGATGTGTATCTGTTCGTGAATGATCAAAAGGTTGTTTACCAGTCTTTTAAAGCTATCAAGAAAGGAGCGCCGCAAATCCTAATACTGGATCAAGTGGTCAAACTTAAACCTGGTGTCAATCTGATCACACTGGTTGCGAGGGCTGGGGAGACCTACAGCCAACGTGACAGTTTGATCGTGTTCTCTGAAGTTGGAGATCCGTTGGCTAAAAATCCATGAGTCCGCTAGCTGCTCAAATGCGCCCCAAAAGCTTGGGGGATATGGTTGGGCAGGAGCATTTGCTCGGAGAAGAGGGCTTATTAACTCGGCTGATTGCCAATGGTTCACTCCCCTCGTTAATTTTATGGGGACCGCCAGGCTCTGGAAAAACCACCTTGGCCGAAAACCTGGCGCGCGCCATCAGGCGCCAAATTATCCGGCTTTCTGCTGTGTCGGCAGGCGTGAAAGAAATTCGCGAAGCGGTTGAAATTGGTAAAAAAACACCGATTATTCTTTTTGTAGATGAAATCCATCGCTTCAATAAAGCGCAACAGGATGTGCTGCTGCCTTATGTTGAAGAGGGTCTGCTAACACTTATCGGTGCTACGACCGAAAATCCTTCATTTTCCGTAAACAACGCGTTGCTTTCTAGATGCCGAGTGTTGGTTTTAAAGCCATTATCGCCCGAAAATTTAAGCCTCTTGCTTGACAAGGCATTGGCACTAAAAAATTACAGCATCGATGAAGACGCTCGCTCGGCTTTGCTTCAAAGCGCTACCGGCGATGCGCGGGTGCTTTTATCCACCTGCGAAGTAGCATTCGGGCTAGTCGAAAAGGGCGAAACCAATCTAAGTTTTGAAGTTATTAAGCAAGCCGTTGGTAAGCGCGTCTTGGCCTACGACCGCAAGGCAGAAGAGCATTACAATACAATCAGCGCATTTATCAAAAGCATGAGAGCCAGCGATGCTGATGCGGCTTGTTATTATTTGGCGCGTATGTTGGAGGCAGGGGAAGACCCGCGCTTTGTCATTCGGCGAATGATGATTTTTGCCAGCGAGGATATTGGCAATGCGGATCCGCAGGCTTTAATTCTCATGGCTGCAACCTTGCAAGCCTTCGAGCTGATGGGCCTGCCTGAGGGCGTACTGCCACTCACACATGCCGTTATCTATTTGTCTAAAGCGCCTAAATCCAGGTCTGTCATCAATGCCTATTATGCTGCCAAGGAAGATGTCGTTAATCTCGGCGCCCTGCCAGTGCCTATGCACCTACGCAATGCTCCTACCAAGCTGATGAAAGAGCTTGGTTACGGGCAAAAAAGTGCTGGAAGTAGTAATCTTCCGGACAGGCTCAGGGGCAAAAAATATGTTTCATGAATTGATCCGGATGTGGTTTGAGTGGGTGGAGCATGGAGGCTATTTCGGCATTTTTGTTTTGATGGCCATGGAAAGCTCCATCATTCCCGTGCCATCAGAAGTTGTCATGGCGCCTGCTGCATTTTGGGCAGCGCAAGGCCGCATGAATTTTTGGGGCGTGGTGCTGGCAGGTACTTTGGGCAGTTATGTTGGATCTTTACTTTGTTATTGGGTAGCGCTTTTGGTCGGTCATCCCTTGCTTGAGCGATATGGCAAATATTTCTTAATTAGCCCAAAGAAGCTAAAAATGGCTGAAAGATGGATTCGCCATTTCGGCGCGTTCGGCGTCTTCACCGCCCGTTTTCTGCCGGTGGTTAGGCACCTGATTTCACTACCAGCGGGGCTTTTTCGCATGCCTTTATGGGGTTTTAGCATCGCGACTTTCGTTGGCTCTGGCATTTGGTGCTTTATTTTAGCCTGGTTTGGTCAAAAGATCCTGGGGAGCAACCCCGAATTACTGCAATCGCCAGAAACCATGATCGGCGTGGTGCAATCTCAAATGGGTTGGTTTTTAGGTTTGGCGATTTTGCTCGCGCTTTTATACGGCGTGGTAATCTGGTTTAAAGGAAAAAAGGATTAGCTATGAAAAATATGTATGTTTTGGCAATTTTGTCTCTATTAACGGCAAGTGGTTGTGCCTCAGTTCCTGTGAGTGTTGATCTTGCTAAGTCTGCGTCAGGAACCGACGCCATTCTGTTTCAGAAAAAAACTTCTGAAGCGGACGCACATCTTATCGTCATACGAGACAAGGGGTTTGTCGGATCCGCGTGCAAGACTAAGATCTTTGTCAATGGTGATTTGGCGGGACAAGTATCGGCTGCGCATAAAATTGAATTTTGGCTTCCGGCAAGCGACTATTTGTTAGCCGTGCAACCGGCCGGAATTTGTGCGGGCCTATTGGTTGAAAGAGATGTCGTTTTTAAAGCAAATGAGGAAAAGATTTTCAGGATTTCGATGGATCAAAATGGTGGGTTGCAGTTTGGCCCCACGATGCGAAAAAATTCATATAATTGATTGTTTGAGCTGAGCTGAGTCTATTGATTCTGGTTTAAATATATATATACTTAAACTCTTATGATGAGTATGTTTGTAGCTTTTTTAAACGTGGTAAAATTTGGAACATTTATTCTCTCTGTTTGCGGACTTGGCTATTTTAGATACCAGGCCGCTGAAAGGAAAGATGTATCTCAGCTTTCGCTGAAACAGCAGCAAGATAATGAGCTGCTAAAGTTAGAAAAGTTATGGAAAGGTGCACAGGAACGCTTCCCTGATGTGGAACCTCAAGATCTTGAGGAAAAAATTGTGTTAACCACGATGCATCGGTTAGCGCGAGAAGACACTGTTGAAGAGCTTAAAGGCCATTTTGATTTTTATGGAAACTCAAACCTAGAAAATGCAAAGGTGCTGTTATTTGCTGAAAATCATACTAACCCCTTAATTGTTCAAGAGAATTTTCAGCTATTATTAAGCTTGTTGAAGCCGGGCGACATTGTTTTATTTGAGATGCCCTTTGAGAAAATGTCTGTGTATTCAAACTTGGTTTTTAAACTCGCGAGACTGGAATTTCCCTCTTTGCCGCTTGATATGTCCCGTGTTGCAAAGGAAACGAACATTGATGGGTTGCTGGGCGTAACTGGCGCTGGGTGGGACTTGGCTAGAAAGAAGCCAAATTCACTTGAAAAGCATGTCTTGCATTTGAGAATGCATTTTCTCAATTCGGAATTGCGAAATAGAAATGCGGCTTTGCCAAAGATCCTTAGTAAATTAACCTGTAAGCGCGTCTTTGTGATTGCTGGTGCAATGCACTTACCTTTTGCCTATACCTACAAAAGCAGCAAAGAGCTCGCCATTACTGAGTCACTTGATCAGATGCGTAGCGATTTAGACCCATATCCATGGGTGGTGGTTTCTTCGAAAGAATTTACCCGATCTAAGATAGCTCCCCCCACTGTCGACCAAGCAGTTCAAAGTGTTTTGGTTTTTGGCGTGGTAGTATCCGGTTCATTAATCAGCATAGGTTTATTAAGTGCCAAGGCAGGATACCCCCAGATTGGTTTAGCATTTCAAGGTTTCTTGATCGCCTTAATTACAAATGGGGTACGGGGAAATCTCGTAAAGCCTTTAGAGGATATCAAACTGACGCATTTCGATGGGATTTGTCCTGAGCCAGTTGATGGATTAAATTAGCAGTCCGCGAAAGGCTTGTGCGGTGCACATATAGATTAAAATCCCAGTGATATCGTTTAAGGTCGTTACAAAAGGACCGGCGGCAATCGCTGGGTCAATATTGAGCCTACGAAGTAAAGCAGGGGCCAGAACACCCAAGGCTGCAGCGGTGATCATGGCAATAACCATTGATGTTAAAACGATACCGCCCAGAGCATAGTTGTTGTCGCTGAGAAGAAAGGTCGTCACAAAGCCAGCGCAAAAGCCGTAAAAAATGCCCATCACCAGGCCAACCCGGATTTCTTTGAACAGTGCTCTAGGGATATCACTTAAATCCGATTTGCCTGTAGCGAGTCCGCGAATCAAAATTGTAGAAGACTGCGTCCCGACATTGCCGCCCATGGCCATAATTACCGGTAAAAACGCGTAAATCACGGTCATTTGATGGAGCAAAGGCTCAAATAGCTTAAGCAAAGAAGCCGATATCAAGGAGCAGACCAGCGCCACCGCTAACCAAGGCAAACGAATACGTGCTGTCGAGAACACCTGCTCGGGGTAGATTAACTCCTCCGCACTGGTACCAGCCATACGCAACGCATCTTCTTCAGCTTCTTCGGTCAAAACGTCAACAATATCGTCGATAGAAATGCGCCCGATAAGGTGATTTTCATCATCCACCACCGGCAAGGTAAGTAAATCGTATTTTTTAAATAGCTGCGCGACTTCTTTTTGATCGACCAAAGGCCTAACGCAAATAACATCAGGCTTCATCAAGGCCCGAATGCCTAAAGTTGATTTATGAATCAGTAAGTCGGCCAATTCAATGGTGCCCATCAAGCGGTCTTCTTTGTCCACCACCCAGACGGCAAGAACGGGTACGTCTTCTTCAACGAGCTCTCTGACTTTGATAATCGCATCAGAAACCAACGCATTTTCTTGAACTCGTGCGAGCTCCACCTGCATGATACCGCCAGCGGAATCTTCGGGGTAGCCCAGCAAGACTAGAACTTGATGTCTTTTGGGATCGGGCAAACGATAAAGGGTTTCGTAGCGCAGCGGCAAGGGCAGTTTGGCGATAATATCCGCCGCATCATCGGATTCCATCTCGCCGATGATTTCCGCGATTTCTGGGGGTTGTAGCCTGGAAAGCAAGTCCCGCCATTTGGCCTCATCGATTTCCGCTACAACTTCTGCGCGGATTTCTCTGTCTTCGATCAGGCGTAATAGTTTAGGCCATTCGGACAGATCTGTCTGCTCCAGATACTCGGTAATATCCGCAGGGTGGGGCAGAGAGGCAAAATAAGCTTTGAGCTCTAATTCATTCAATGGTCACGCTCTTGGCTAAGTTTCGGGGCTGATCAACATCCAGACCACGCCAGTTAGAAAGATGGTAAGACAGCAGTTGCAGTGGCAAAACAGCAATGGCTGGCAAGAGATGCGCTGGGCATTCAGGGATGGTCAACGCGTACGGATACTGCTGTAAAAGATCACTGTCATTGTCTTGGCAGAGCACGATAATCTGTGCGCCACGAGATTTGACTTCTTCCAAGTTTGATAGAGTCTTTTCATACAAATGGCCACGGACGGCTAAAACGACCACGGGCATTTTTTCATCTATCAAAGCAATCGGGCCGTGTTTCATTTCGCCAGCTGCATAAGCTTCCGCGTGCAAATAGGAGAGTTCTTTGACCTTCAAAGCACCTTCCATGGCGACCACTTGCAAGGTGCCTCGGCCCATAAAGAGCATGTGTTCGCAATGGGATAGCTGCTTGGCCAATGCCTGAATATCCGCTTCATGCTTGAGAACAGACTCGAGCAACATAGGCAGCTCATATAGGCTTTCTAAATGCTTTTCTAAATCGCCGGGGCTAAGTTTGCCGTGCTTTTTACCCGCGCATAGCGCAAGCAAATACAAAGCAACGATTTGAGTCAAGAATGCTTTGGTGCTGGCGACGCTGATTTCGGGGCCAGCGTGGGTATAAAATGTTCCGAAGCTAGCGTCGCAAAGCCTGGGGATGGCCGCGCCAACGACATTACAGATGGCTGCAATATGCGCGTTTTTGGATTTTGCCAGCATCAATGCTGCCAATGTATCTGCCGTTTCTCCGGATTGAGAGATACCGATGACCAAGTGATTATTTAGAATGAGTGGGTTTCGGTACCTGAATTCGCTGGCTAAATCGACTTCTACGGGGATTTGAGCCAACTCTTCTAGGTAGCGCTTGCCGATTAAGGCAGCGTGGTATGAGCTGCCACAGGCAATGAGCGTGATTCGCTGAATATCTTTTAAGCCATCTGCATTAAAGCCATCGAGTGCAAATTCAAGCTCACCAGGCGAAAATCGGCCTCTCAGGGTATCAATAACCGCTTGTGGTTGCTCAAAAATTTCTTTGAGCATGAAATGTTTAAAGCCGCCTTTTTCTGCGGCAGCTGGTGACCAGTCCAAAGTGATTGGTTTGCGCGGCCGCGGGGCGCCTTGCAGGTCGGTGATGGAAACCGAATCCTTCTGAATGACCGCCATTTCGCCATCTTCTAAAACGACGAAGCTTCGGGTGTGGCTTAACACAGCCGGAAAGTCAGATGCTAGAAAGTTTTCGCCATCGCCAAGGCCAACCACCAATGGGCAAGCTTGTTTCACGCCAATGATGGTGTCAGGGGTTTCGCTGTCCAAGATAGCCAAGGCATAGGCACCTTCAACACGCTTTAAAGCGCTGCGGACGGCTCCGACGAAATCACCGGGCATGTCTGTTTTGTAACGCGCGATGAGATGGGCAACGATTTCAGTGTCTGTGTCTGAATTAAAGTGATGACCGAGCTTTTGCAGTTCAACTTTTAAGGCGGTGTGGTTTTCAATAATACCGTTATGGACCAGGGTGATGGTACCAAAGTGATGCGGATGTGCGTTGGTTTCCGTGGGGCGCCCGTGAGATGCCCACCGGGTATGAGCAATACCGATATTCCCTGGACTGCTTTGTTTGGAAAGGGCTGTGCTCAGATTGTGAAGCTTACCAGCTGCCCGCGTAATAAATACTTTGCCGCTATCTAAAGTGGCAATGCCTGCGGAATCGTAGCCCCGATATTCCAGTCTTTTCAAACCTTCAATTAAAATCGGTTCTGCCGTTTGATTTCCAATATATCCGACAATGCCACACATAAGTTCACCAAAATATAAAAAGGGCAAGTTGAAAACAACTTGCCCCTCATGCCATCCCGCTTTGGGCGGCTATAGGCCTTAAATCAAGTTCTTTTCTTTGAGAACGTTCTTAATACCTTGAACGGAGCGTTCACGCAACTCCCATCCACCTACGTAAATCGAAGGTGTGCCGCGGACTTGAGCTTGGTTAGTACCTAGGTCCATATCAGCTTTGATTTGTTCTTCGTACTTACCATCGTTGTTTTTAAGAGCGAGTTCATACTTAGGCATGCTGAGACCAATTTCCTTAGCCCATTTGCTGAAGTTTTCTGGGGTCAGGTTTTGTTGGTTGTTGAAGATTTTTTCCATCATAGCCCAGAACTTGTCATCACCTTGCTCTTTAGCGGCCAAAGCGGCTTTCGCTGCTGGCTTAGCGTTTTGGTGGAAAGACAATGGGTAGTTCTTGAATACGATGTTTACTTTTTCTTTCAATTCAGGGTCTTTAACGGCTTCTCTCAAAAGCTCATCTGCACCTTTGCAGAATGGACATTGGCCATCGCTAAATACCACGATGCTAACTTTGGCATCTTTTTTGCCAAGCACAGGGCTTTGGCCGACTGGCAATTGATAGGCTTTTTCTTGAGCCGGTGGCATTTCAGGTCTAGCAGCCATGGCTGGCTTCTTTTCTAGTTCTTCTACGCGTTTTTCAAGAGCATTGAGGCGATCGTCTGTCATTTTGTTCGCGCAACCTGCCGTGATCAAGAGACCGAGCGCTGCCAAGCTCAAAGTTCCAAGCTGTTTTTTCATAATTCCTAAACTCTCCTTATGGAGGCCCAAAAAAGCCTTCCCTGATTGGTTACCAAAAAGCCAATTTACCTGCAACGAAAAATTGCGAAAAGTTCTCGAAGTTCCTACATACCTTGATGACATTCAATGAATTGACAGAATTTTTAGACAATTTGGGCTGGCCGCATCAGGCAATGACTGATTCGGTAGCAAAAAGTCTTTATTCTGGCTCATTTGGACCGACAAAGGTCTTATTTCATGTCAATCCAGCGGGACTGCGCATTGCCATCAATCCTGTGCTCGAAAAACCTTCAGAAACAGGTGCTTGGGGTAAATCGGTTGCTCAGCTGGTGAAAAAGCTGAATCAAGAGAGCGCGAATATTCGCATTGGTTTAGACAGTGAAGGCGATATCTATGTGAAATTGGATCTGCCCAAACAACAGTTGAGCTTTGATCAATTCGTCTATGTTTTGGTTAATTTTTGCCAAGTATCTGATCAATTGACGGTGCCCGTGCTTCAAGCCCAGGCATATGACCATCAAACCGCGGTTGCCTAATGGCCTTCGCTTTCTAAAAACCTTTCACAATCAATGGCGGCCTGACAGCCTGAACCCGCAGCGGTAATTGCCTGGCGATAGATCGAATCTTGCAGATCGCCACAGGCAAAGACACCTGGGATTTCAGTTTTGGCACTTTGGGCCAGGGTCTGGATGTAGCCTTGCGGATCTAATTTGAGCTGACCTTTGATAAGCGAGTTATTAGGCTCATGGCCGATTGCTACAAAGAGACCTTGAACGCTAATGGTTTTGTTCTTTAATCGAAGCCCGCTGAGTGAATTGTTGGTCGTAAGTAATTCTTGAACTTCTTCTTCTAACTCAAAGGAAATCTTAGGGTTTTTCTCAGCTCGCTCGATCATGATCTTGCTGGCTCTAAACTCGTTTCTGCGGTGAATGAGTGTCACGGATTTTGCAAATCGAGTCAAAAACTGCGCTTCTTCCATGGCAGTATCCCCACCACCAACAACCGCAACGTCCATGCCTTTATAAAAGGCCCCATCACAAGTGGCACATGCTGAAACCCCTGCGCCTTTGGCGGCTAGCTCTTTTTCATTTGGCAGGCCAATCCATTTGGCGTTGGCCCCCATCGCAAGGATTACGGTTTGGGCATGAATCACGTCACCGTTTTCAGATGTCACTTTGAACGGCCTACTGGATAGATCGAGCTCAGTGACGTTTTCCATGCGGGTTTCGCTGCCAAATCGCACGGCCTGTTCTTTGAATAACGCCATTAATTGAGGGCCCATGATCCCTTTGGGAAATCCGGGGAAGTTCTCGACATCCGAAGTTATCATCAGTTGCCCACCTGGCAAATTGGGGGCAGAGCCTTCAAATACCAAGGGTGCTAAAGTGGCGCGAGCTGCGTAAAGCGCTGCGGTCCAGCCCGCAGGGCCAGAGCCGATGATGACAGTTTTTTGAATGGGCATGTTAAGGCTTTAAGCCGTTTAAGACGGTTTTTCAAGCCCATTGAGCAGCTCTTGCTCTAAAGCTTTGATCTCATCTCTTAAAACAGCGGCATGTTCGAAATTCATCTGCTTAGCAGCAGCCTGCATGTCAGCTTTTGCTTTTTTAATGCGTTTTTCGATCTTGTCAGGTGCTAAGCCAGAGGGTTTTACCTTGGCTTCTTCTTCAACCATGAAGTGCTCTGAGAGCTGAGCAATGGCCTTTTGAATGCCTATAGGCGTGATGCCGTGCTCCTGGTTATACGCTTCTTGTTTCTCGCGGCGCCTTTTGGTTTCGGATATGGCTTTGGCCATGGAATCCGTCATGCGGTCCCCGTATAAAATCGCTTTGCCATTAACATGACGCGCAGCTCTGCCGATGGTTTGGATAAGGCCGGTGGCGGATCTCAAAAATCCTTCTTTGTCAGCGTCTAAGATCGCCACCAGGGATACTTCGGGTAAATCCAGGCCCTCTCTCAGTAAGTTAATGCCGACCAAAACATTGTAATCTCCAGCTCTAAGCTGTCTTAAGATTTCAGTGCGCTCCAAGGTGTCAATATCGCTGTGCAGGTATTTGGCTTTGATGCCGACATCTTTTAGGTAATCGCTCAAATCTTCAGACAGCCTTTTGGTGAGTGTGGTGATCAATACTCGCTCGCCCGCTTCCACTCTAAGCTTAACTTCTTTGATGACGTCATCAACTTGGTTGCCTACAGGCCTGACTTCGACAATCGGATCGAGCAGTCCAGTCGGTCTGATAAGCTGCTCAGCAACAAACGGATCGCTTAAACCAAGCTCATATTGAGCAGGCGTCGCGGATACATAGATAACTTGGTTGGTTAAAGCGTTGAACTCTTGAAACTTAAGGGGCCTGTTATCCATGGCAGACGGCATGCGGAAACCGTGGCTGACCAGAGTGGTCTTGCGGGAGCGATCGCCTTCGTACATAGCACCCAATTGGGGAATGGTCTGATGGGACTCATCGATAAAGAGCAAAAAATCTCTTTGGAAGTAGTCCAATAGCGTAGGAGGCGGCTCGCCGGCACCTCTACCTGTCAGGTAGCGAGAGTAATTCTCGATGCCTTTACACATGCCAATGGTTTCGAGCATTTCCAGATCGAAGGTGGTGCGTTGTTCCAGGCGTTGTGCTTCCAAAATCAGGTTTTCGGAGCGCAGCTTTTGCAGTTGAAGTTGTAGTTCGCTCCGAATCAGCTTCATGGCTTTACGTGTGCGAATCTCGGGTGTGGCATAATGGCTGGCTGGCCAGAAGGTGACTTCTTGGACATTCTCCAGGACTTTGCCTCTTAAGGGATCGACCAGCGTAATTGACTCGATTTCGTCCCCGAAGAAAGCGATGCGGTAGGCGTGCTCGTCTTCGGTTGGCGGAAAGACTTCGACTGTATCTCCGCGTACCCGAAATGTACCGCGGGTGAACGCGATGTCGTTACGTTCGTACTGGCTTTCGATGAGCTGTCTTAAGAACGAGTCTCTGGATTGCTTACGGCCAACGGCCGCAAAGACAGTCATTTCTTCGTAGCTTTCTTTGCTTCCGATACCGTAAATGCAGCTGACAGACGCAACGACAATGACGTCATCGCGTTCCAGTAAAGACGTTGTAGCTCTATGGCGCATCTTATCGATAGTTTCGTTGATGGCACTGTCTTTTTCGATGTAAGTATCGGTCGAAGGTACGTAGGCCTCTGGCTGATAGTAGTCATAGTAGCTGACAAAATATTCGACCGCATTGTCTGGAAAAAATTGCTTAAATTCCTGGTAAAGCTGGGCTACCAGAGTTTTATTGTGAGCCAATACCAGAGTAGGTTTTTGCACCTGGGCAATAATATTCGCCATGGTGAAGGTTTTGCCAGAGCCGGTGACGCCTAACAAAGTTTGGTGCTTGTGGTTTTCTTTAATACCACGGCTTAATGCCTGAATCGCTTTGGGCTGATCCCCGGTTGGCTTGAAATCGGCGGCTAATTTAAAGGGCGACCTTAAACGCATAATCCCTCGGACGCTCGCAGGAGGTGTCGGAGCATAGTTGCATTTTAAATATACCATGAACTGGGCCATGGCCGTTTTTAAGTTTGGCTTTCACTTCGAATGAATCGCTGATGAGATGTCTGGCATCCCCCTGCGGGATGCTGGCTGGAGAAGCGAGTTCCCAGTTGTTTGTTTTATCGATTTGCAGCTCTACTGGCCTGCCCACAGGCTCTCCAGGTGCGTAGGCATGCTTACCTGAGGGGAGCTTCACCAAAACGGTCAGCTCACTGGCGGTTGGGTTAAAGCGGTATTCAAGTAAAGAGTCTGACGTTGCTGCCGATTTGCAGCCGGATAAAGCAAGCAGGCTTAATAAAGCGGTGCAGGCGAGGGTTTTCATGAATTTGCCTGAAGCTTAAGCATTTTCTTGCGAACCATGTCTTTTTTGAGCGAGCTTTGATAATCGATCCAGAGTTTGCCATCCAAATGGTCGGCTTCGTGTTGAAAACACCCGGACAGATAATCGAATGCTTCACGCTCTTGCTGCACGCCGTTAATATCTAAATATCGCATAACAACGCGATAAGAACGCTTTACTTTGCCGCGCTCACCTGGAATGGAAAGGCAGCCTTCTTCCCAGGTAAACTCGCCTTCGCGAAAGATGAATTCTGGGTTGATAAAGGCCTCGGCTCCATTCGTGCCATTGCCGTCATTATGCTCGGGCGGAATATCAGCCATAAAAATACGCAGCGGCACCCCGATCTGCGGTGCAGCAAGACCAGCGCTGTTGCCGATCTCTTCCATTGTATCAATCATATCCTGAACCAAGGCCTTGATGGATTCGTCCACCTTCTCCACGGGCTTGGATATCTGAAGCAACTCTGGATCAGGCCAGATACGGATTCTTCGTGCTGTCATATGCCTATTTAATGTATCGGATTTGAGTGCCTTGGGCAAGGGAGGCTGACTATGACCTTTTGCTGAACAAAGCGGAGCCTATCCGCACCCAGGTCGCGCCATGCATAATGGCTTCTTCGTAATCCTCGCTCATTCCCATGGAGAGCTCTGGCCATTGCGAAGTCTGCAGCGCCTGCATTTGCGCAAACCAATAAGCAGGCGGATGGGGCGTTCCCAAAGGTAGGATAGCCATGAAGCCTTTAAGATCGAGCCTGGGTATGGACGCTATCGCATCTGCCATCTGTGCTAATTGCGAAACGGGCACACCACCGCGGTGAGGCTCTCCGCTTAGGTTTACTTGCAGCAAAACAGGCAGTCTAGAATGAGGCGTGTGTTTAGCTAAAAGCTCAGCGTGTTTTAAGTTGGCTAAGCTGTGAACCATGTCCGCTTGAGCGATTAACCTGATCTTGTTACTCTGAATCTGGCCAATAAAATGCCATCTAATATCTTTAAGTCTTTCTTTAAGTATATGTAGCTTAGCATCTAATTCTTCAGCATAATTTTCTCCAAAATCACGCTGACCAAGAGTGTAAAGGGCTTCGATTTTTTGGATTGGCTGGTTTTTAGATACCGCGAGCAATTTTACGCTGGTTAACGATCTTTGTGACTTTTGACAGGCCGCTTTAATTTGCTCGATGATGCGTTCCAAATCGTTTGGCATATCTAATTCTGAATCAATTTGATGGCTTGAGCAATCAAATCGGGCAGGGAGGCTTCTTCTTCTTTGGAGAAGTTTGACAGCACGTAGTCCGCGACCTGGCCTTTGTGCTCGGGCCGGCTAATGCCTATGCGGATTCGGCTAAATTCAGCTCCTAGGACCCTGGTGATGTCTCTCAGGCCGTTATGACCTGCGTGACCGCCGCCTTTTTTTTGGCGGACAGTGCCAAAGGATAGGTCTAGTTCATCATGTATGACTAAAATATCTTCGGGCTTGATTTTATGAAAGCTTGCAGCGGCTAAGACTGAATCGCCGGATTTATTCATAAAAGTTTGAGGCTTAAGATAAATAAACTGGCTGTCTTTGGCGTACAGGCCCGAAAAGCCTTTTTGAAAATTAAGGCCTAGAAAATCCAATACGCGAAAACCGACGTTGTGCCTGTTCTTCGCGTATATGTCGCCCGGGTTGCCGAGCCCCACGATGAGTTTCATGGGTTATGTATTAAGCAGCAGCAGGTGCGCCAGCTGGAGCAGCGCCAGCAGCAGGTGTTGCAGCGGCATCTTTGTCAGCGCGTGGCATTTTGATGGTGACGATTGGTTCAGAACCATCGATCGCCAATTCAACGCCTTGAGGCAGCTTTAAAAAGCTTGCTAAGGTTGAGCCAAAGTCCAGTTCAGTAATGTCCAAATCCAATTTAACTGGGATTTCAGCAGGCAAAACATTCACTGGAATCAAGTGATGTACTTGTTCCAACTGACCACCAGCAACCACGGCTTGGCTTTTACCGAACACGTTCAAAGGAACCATCGCTTTCACTGGAACTTTAGGATCGATTTCAATGAAATCGATGTGCGTCAAGTTACGGCGAACCGGATCAATCTGCAAATCGCGAACCATAACGGTTTTTTGCGATTGGCCTTCAAGGTTCAAGTGGATTAAAATATTGCGTTTCAAAGGGCTCAAAAGCATCTTCGAAGTCACTTTGGGATCAATAGCAACGCCTAAGGTTTGAACACCTTTTCCATAGACCACGCCGGGAATTTGGCCAGCTTGGCGCAAACGGCGGGCAGGGCCTTTGCCATGAGAGTCGCGGATGGATCCGATAAGTTCATTGATGGGATTGGACATAAGGCGGTTCTATAGCAGTTTGGGATTCAATGACAAGAGGGCGTTTTTATTCTAAAATACTTCTTATGAGTAACTCTAAGGCGCCAGTTGTGGGCATTACCACTGTTCAAACTTCGATTAACTCCGGAGATTTTCACAAACCGGTGGTTTTGGTTAATCAAGCTTATGTGAATTTGGTCGCGGATTTTGGTGCCATACCGGTCTTAGTTACTGAAAATGAAGCGATTGTGGAGCGCTTAGACGCCTTGCTGATTATTGGCGGCCAAGACATGGATCCGGCATTTTGGCATGCGAAGCAGGAAGTCGATTATCAAGCGATACCGGGCGTCGGTAAACGATTTTGCAGGCCACTGGATTACGCGCCTAACAGGAAAAGAGACCAGTTCGAGCTGGCTTTATATCAAGCGGCTAAAAGCAAAAAAATCCCGATTTTTGGGATTTGTAGAGGCCTTCAGCTAATTAATATTGCTGAAGGTGGAACGCTACATCAAGAGCTGCCCGAGTCGAATATTCAGCATGAAACCGGACCCGATGGCACGACGCAATGTCACTTTATTAATATTGATCCAAATTCATATGCCCATGAGTTGATGCAGGTCACAAGTTACACGATGTCATCCCGGCATCATCAAGGCATTGATCGGTTGGCTAAGAATCTTAAAGCCACCGCGTGGTCCGAAGACGGCCTTATAGAAATGATTGAACAAGTAGATTCCGAAAACTGGATGATGGCGGTTCAAGGCCATATTGAAACCACCCGGGTCAATTTTCCGCTTTATGACAGATTGATGGAAGCGTTTATTGAGCGCGCTCGCTTAACCCACTAGCAGTGGAGTTTCCTGCCATGGAATGGCTGTGACCCGTTTAGAGATTTGATAGGCTCTTTCAGTTCGGCAAATAATGTAGCCTTTTGAACTGCTGGGATATTCATCCAAGAAGACTTCCAAATGTTTGGCGTCTTTTTCGGTTGGCGCAGATGAATATTTCACCTCAATAGGTGTGTAGCTGTTGTTTTGTGTGATAATCCAGTCGACTTCCGGGCCATCTGGGTCCCGCCAGAACTGAATCTTTGTAGGTGTGTCTGCAAATCTTGCGCAGCGAATTAGCTCGAGGCCTACCCATTGCTCGAACAAATGCCCCAGATGCTTATCCGGCAGGGCGGTGCCCTCTTTGGCTGCTGCTCTGCGCATACCCAGATCGAAGAACAAAAATTTATCAGAACGAGTCAGTTTTTTCCTGGTCTTTGAAACCATTAATGGCTCAATGCGCTCTAAAATTAAGCAGTCTTGCAGAACCTGATAATAAGAGGCGATGGTTGAATTGGCGACGTTGATTTCGGACGATAGCTTGTTGAAGTTTAGAATATGGCCGGATTCGGAAGCGGCAAGTTCTAAAAAGCGTGAAAAGTGGGAAAGGTTTCGAACCACAGCTTCCGAACGGATTTCGTCTTCTAAATAAGTCTCGACATAAGAAGTTAAGTCGAGATTTTGATCGATAAGGTTTGTTTGAAGCACGATGCCTGGCATGCTCCCATAAAGCAGGAGCTGTTCTAGATTTTGCTTGCCCATGGGAGTTTCTTGAAGTGTGAGAGGGTCCAAGTGAAATACCGCGACTCGTCCAGGCAATAAGTTGGCCTTTTGCTTTCTAAGCTTTCTTGCTGAAGAGCCGGTTAATATGAACTGAGCGATGCCAGAATCATGTAAATCCTGCGCGATATCCAATAGCTCGGGAACTTTCTGTACCTCATCGATAAAAACCAGAAGCTTTTTTTGTTCTCTGGCGCGCAGCTCTAGGATTTCTTTCTCTAAAAGGCCGGGATCTTTCTCGTAGCGCTGCCTTAACGCAGGTTTTATGAGTGAAAGCGAAAGATCGGATGGTATGGCCTTAATTAATGTGGTTTTTCCTACCTGGCGGGCGCCAAGCAGCAAGATGCTTTTGCCGCGAGCTAACGCCCTTTCGATTTGCGGATATATTTGTCTCTGTATAAGCATTTATATTGGCATAATTGCCGAAAATTAAGCGCGAGTCAACAATATTCGCCGAAAACGGAGCGTTAATCTTCAATATTCGCCGAAAATTGAGCTTAGGCTAGCTTTTGCCGTAATTTTTTGCGCAATTAGGACACATGGCATGGCTAACTGGCACAGATTTGGACACGTAATCGGCTAATGGAGTCCAGGAACTATCTGGATTTCGAATACTTCTGCACCACGCGCACATGGGAAGTAAGTTTTCGAGAGCATTTAACTCCTTAAGCAACCGGCGATGCTCAAGATGGGTAACCACCGCTTTTTGAAGGACATTGAGCGCGTTCATTTGAAGCGGCGTCAACTTTTTAGGACGTGTATCCACCACGCATAGCGAGCCTAAAGCTGCGCCATTCTCCACGATTAAAGGCGCGCCAGCGTAAAAGCGGATGCCTGGATTGGTTGCGACATAAGGATTGTCTGAGAATCTTGAATCTTTTTGTGCATCTTCAACCAACAAGATATCTTTTTGCAGAATGGTATGCGCGCAAAATGTGACATCCCGATCTGATTCTGTTTGATCTAAGCCTACTTTGGAAACGAGCCAGCCTTTATGCTCACCCAGCAAAGTGATGGTGCTCATGGGCGTATCGCAGATCGCGGCAGCGAGCTGAGTAAAGGCATCCAAAGTTGCATCTGAGTCCAGCCCCAAGATTTGGTATTCTTGGAGCGTTTTTAAACGTTCAGCTTCGTTGGCGGGCAAAGGGGCTTTCATGGACTAAGCATAGCACTTTGACAGGGGTCGAGTGGTTTAGTGCCCTACGTAATTCAGAGCCGAGCCCGCTTTAAACCACTTGATCTGCTCTTCAGACATCGTGTGTTTGCAAGGAATTGGAACGTCATTTATTAACACTTCCACTTCTTTGCCGGGGCTTAAATTAGCTAAGCCTCGGATGCTGATTTTATCCGATTCACCGATTCTTTCATAATCAGCCGGATTGACAAAGGTCAGCGGCAAGATGCCGTGTTTTTTGAGGTTCGCTTCATGGATACGAGCGAAGCTTCGGGTGATAATGACTTTGCAGCCTAGGTATCTGGGCTGCATGGCGGCATGTTCACGGCTGGAGCCTTCGCCGAAATTTTCATCTCCGATGACGCACCAATCTTGACCGGCATCCTTATATCTCCGGGCTTGTTCGGGGAAAGCGCCGAGGGAGCCTTTGCCGGCTTCTCCGCTGAATGCGTTGATGGCGCCAATATAGGTATTATTAGATATTTTATCTAAATGTCCTCGGAACTGAAGCCATTGGCCAGCTGGGGAGATATGGTCCGTGGTGCATTTCCCCTTGGTTTTGAGCAGAATCGGAAGGCTTAGGAAATCTTGACCGCTCCATCGTGGGAAAGGCATGAGTAGCGCTAGGCGTCCCGATTCGGGTGATACTTTGACTTCGATGCTCGAGCCATCAGCTACAGGGGCGATAAACCCCGAACGATTGACCTGAAAGCCTTGACTCGGCAGTTGGTCGCCTGTGGGGACCGGAAGACCTTTAGTCGGATCAACATCCAGCGATCCGGCAATGGCAAATGCTGTGACAATCTCAGGACTTGCTAAGAAGGAGAGGGTGGCCGCGTTACCATCATTTCGACCAGGAAAGTTCCGGTTGTAAGAGCTGATGATAGAGTTGACTTGTCCGCGCTGGATGCTGGGGCGATTCCATTGACCAATACAAGGGCCGCAAGCGTTGGCTAAAACCACGCCTCCAAATGCTTCTAGAGTATGAAGCTGACCGTCTCGTGCAATGGTCGCTTGAACGGTTTCACTGCCTGGAGTGATGTAAAACGGGATATTTGCTTTGACGCCACCTTTGGTTGCAGCTTTGGCAATGGACGCCGCTCGGTCAATATCTTCGTAAGAGCTGTTGGTGCAGCTGCCGATCAACGCGGCGGTGGGAACGGCCGGGTAGCCTTCGGTTTGAACGGCTTTGATAAACTCGGATAGGGGCCTTGATAAATCTGGGCTGTGAGGGCCGACCACATGAGGCTCCAAGGTATTCAAATCGATTTCTACCACTCGGTCGAAGTATTTTTCGGGATCCGAGAGCACTTCGGGGTCTGCTTGTAGGTGGTCTTTTTCCAAATCAGCTTGGTCTGCCACTTGAGCTCTGCCGGTGGCTCTTAAATAGGCTGACATTGCGGAGTCGTAAGGAAATACGGAAGTTGTTGCGCCATGCTCTGCGCCCATGTTGCAGATGGTGCCTTTGCCAGTGGCAGAGATGCTTTCACAGCCATCACCAAAGAACTCGACAATATGGCCTGTGCCGCCCTTGACGGTTAAGATGCCCATAAGTTTCAAAATAACATCTTTGGGAGATGCCCAGCCTTGCAGTTTGCCGGTAAGCTTGACCCCTATAACGCCTGGCCAGTTCATGTTGAAGGCTTGGCCGGTCATGACATCTACGGCATCTGCGCCGCCTACACCGATGGCGATCATGCCTAGGCCGCCTGCATTGGGGGTGTGGGAGTCCGTGCCGAGCATCATCCCGCCTGGAAAGGCGTAGTTTTCTAAGACGACTTGATGGATAATTCCAGAGCCAGGCTTCCAAAAATCAATGCCGTATTTTTGGCTGGAGGAGCTTAAAAATTCATAAACTTCGAAATTGGATTTGAACGCTGCGGGAAGGTCCGTTTCAGCTCCTTTTTCAGCCTGGATTAAATGGTCGCAATGAACACTGCTGGGCACTTGGACTCTGGGCTGGCCAGCGGTCATGAACTGCAATACTGCCATTTGAGCGGTAGCATCTTGCATGGCTACGCGATCTGGGTAGAAATTAGCGTAAGAATACCTGCGCTTTAAAGGCGCGCCATCTTCATCGCATACCTTTTTCATGTGAGAAGCTAAGATTTTCTCAGCGAAGGTAAGTGAGCGTCCAAATGCTTGTCGAGCGTCAGCAATTTTTTGTGCATCCATGACGCCGATGCCTACCAAGAACCGGGCCGATTGCCAAGCGTATCAAATATGTATATAAACCCCGGACAATGCTTACAACGACTCCTGACAAAATTCGCAATGTGGCGATCATTGCTCACATTGACCATGGCAAAACCACTCTTTTAGACGGCCTATTGGCTCAGTCTTCGGTATTTAGAGACAACCAAGTCCTTCCTGAAAGGATGATGGATTCTTACGACCAAGAGCGTGAGCGTGGGATTACCATTTTCGCTAAGCACTGCTCGGTGGAATTTGGTGAATACAAAATCAATATTATTGATACGCCAGGCCATGCTGATTTCTCAGGAGAAGTGGAACGCGTTTTGGATATGGTTAACTCCGTGCTCCTACTGGTAGATGCACGCGAAGGCCCTATGCCGCAGACTCGCTATGTGCTTAGCCAAGCATTGAAGCGTGGTCTAAAGCCTTTGGTCATTATTAATAAAATTGACAGACCGCATGCCGATCCAGATCGCGTTTTGGGTGAGACTTTCGATTTGTTCGTGGAACTGTCTGCGAATGATGAGCAGCTGGAATTCCCGTATATCTACGCTTCGGGTCTGTCCGGTTATGCATGTAAGCATTTGGATGATCCTAAAGAAAACCTAGCGCCGTTGCTGCAAATGATTGTGGACAAAGTGGACGCCCCTGTTGGATCCATTGACGCACCTTTCTTGATGCAGGTTGCTACCGCGCCTTACGATGAATATTTGGGCCGAGGCGCTTGCGGCCGTATTTTGAACGGTAAGGTCAAAAAAGGCACAGCTGTCACGCAGATTGACGTTGAAGGCAAAGAAACGACTGTTCGTTTGACCAGAGTCAAAGGCTATTTTGGTATGCAGCAGGTTGACCTTGAAGAGGCCAGTGCTGGTGATATCGTTAATCTTTACGGCATTCAGGAAGTCATGATCGGGGATACGCTTTGCGATCCGGACCATCTTTCCCAAATGCCGGCTCTAAAGGTTGCTGAACCGACCATTTCGATCGATTTCATGGTGAACTCTGGCCCCTTTGCAGGCAAAGATGGCAAGCATGTGACCATGAACAAGATTAGAGACAGGCTGCTCAAGGAAAAGAAGGCGAATATTACGCTTCGGATCGAAGAGTTGCCTGGTTCTCTAGATAGCGTTCGTGTCTCGGGCCGAGGCGAGCTGCATCTTGCCGTGTTAATCGAAGCGATGCGCCGCGAAAGCTATGAGTTTTGTATTTCAAAGCCCAAAGTTGTGACCAAAATGGTTGATGGGGTTTTGCATGAAGCTTCTGAAAAAGCTTACATCGAAGTACCTGAAGAGTGCTCTGGTGCGGTTATCGATGCATTGGCCAAACGTAAAGGCGAAATGCAAAACTTCGATACCGATGAGCACAAAATTACTCGCATGGAGTTTTTGATTCCAACACGTGGTTTGATGGGCTTTAGGCATGACTTTTTGACCATGACTCGCGGCGAAGGCATTTTGACCAACATGTTCGAAAGCTTTGTGCCATGGAAAGGTGAGCTTCCGAAGCGTAAAAACGGGGTTATGATTGCTAACACCCAGGGTCGCGTAACACCTTATGCTTCGTTCTCATTGCAAGATCGCGGTGTGTTGTTTGTGTATCCGAACGAAGATGCTTACGAAGGCATGATCGTTGGTGAGCACTGCCGTGATAACGATATCCCGGTAAATATCTCTCGCGAAAAAGCATTAACCAACATGCGCGCTTCGGGTAAAGATGAAAACGTTATCTTGACCCCACCGAAGCGAATGACTTTGGAGCAGGCGATCGACTATATCGAAGATGATGAATTGGTTGAGATTACACCTAATCATTTCAGATTCAGAAAAATTCATTTGAAAGAAAATGACCGAAAGCGAGCTCCAAAGAATAGTTAACGCTTATGTATACCGTAGAGCTCGAATGTGAATCGGGCCACTCTTTCGAAGGGTGGTACGACTGCGCAGATGATTACGAAGCCTGTCTCACACAGGGAAACCTTTCTTGTCCCATGTGTGATTCAGAATTCATCATGCGCAGATCCTCCGCCAAAAGCCCCTCAGGCAAAGCCCTCATGAACCTGGCCCGCCAGCTAAAATCAGATGAACTCACCGGCAACGGCGATTTGATCGGCGGCCAGTATTTCAAAATATACTTGGACTGAAATACGCTTTCTCTTCAGGTTGTTTGAGTTAAACTTATGCCAGTCTCATCCCTATGGATAACTTTATTGGTTTGTATTCTGTCTTTACAGGCATCAGCTTGGGGGACTCTAATACTTGTTCGAAATGTTCCGCATTGTTGGTCCGTTAAGGAGTTGAATACGCTCTTTGTTTCCCGTTTTAAGGCTGAGTTTGTTGAGGTAATCGGAATCGAGGAAACTGAGAGATTTGCTCACGTGCGAGTCCAATTTTCTTTAGCATCTAGTTTTAACTGGAAGCAGCTGTATTTGCCTCCGTCCTGCGCCTCAGGTAGCGAGCATAAGCCAATTGAGTTCGCTTCTATGGAAGCACATTGGGGGATTGATCGGCGGTTATGGTTCGCGGGGGCTGAAGAAGAACGTCGCTTCGAAGGTCCTAGAAGAAATTTCTAGTTTGGATGCGTGTAAATGCAAAACTGGATGCCCCAAATTTCGCAGATGAATTCGGATTTGATTGGTTCGGCCGGTAACTGGTTTTGCCAATACAAGAGCTCTATTTTCAAAGCGTTGCAGACAGCTTAAGACGGTAAGGGCGGATTGCCCTGTTGGATACCTACGTGAAATAATGGGCGTTTCGCATTTAAGTTGGTCCCAAGAAGGCACACCTTCAACCAGAGCCAAATATTCTTTTTGAACCGAACGGTCGGTAAATTGCTCGGTTAGCGCTCTGGCAGCCTCGGGTGTTTTCGCCAAGATTAAGATGCCGGTTGTTTCGGCGTCTAGCCGATGAACCAGATGAAGGTTAAGCTCTGGCCAGGCTCTTTTGGCGATTTCAGTCAGAGTGTGAAATTTGTAACGCCCACATGGGTGCACGGGCAGGGGTGCTGGTTTGTCTAATACCAACATTTGGTCATCTTCATGGATGATTTTAATATTGGCATTGATTGGGGGTTCGGGCGCTTCCATGAGCTCATGGTAGAGAATGTCACCAGAGCGTAAGATGTCGTCTGGACCAACAGGGCCGTTTTGATGGCAGATGCGGGCTGAACGGGTTGCTTCTTCCCAATAGGCACGGTCTCTAGAGGGGATCTTGCGGACCAAAAAATCCAGGCAGGTTTCGCCTGGGATGAGACCCCGCATCTTAATGGGACGCCGATTTAGGTAGGGCTTCGTTTGCTCTAGTGCTTTGGCCGCCTCAAGAAACCGTTTCTCAAGCATAGGATTTAGCGGGGCATCGAGGGCATTTAGCTCTGGGATGCTCTAAAACGGCTTGGCAGTCCCAACAAAGTCCATGGCCTGTTGGCTCGAGCTCTGCATTAAGGGCAACTCTTTTATCGAAAACGAAACAGTCGCCTTGGTAATGCTCGCTGCCGCATTCTTCAAAATATTTTAAAATGCCGCCATCGAGTTGCTGGACGTTTTCAAACCCGAGCATGTTCATGAAGGGCGCGGCTTTTTCACAGCGAATGCCACCTGTGCAGACGGTTACGATTGGCTTTGTGCGCCACTCTGGCAGCTTTTCTTCGATGCCTTGGATGAAGTCTTTAAACGTATGCATGTTTAAATGCTGCGTATTCTTGAAAGCACCGACTTCGATTTCGAACTCATTGCGGGTGTCTAGCAAGATAAAGTCTTTGTCACTGTCATACCAAGCTTTAAGCTCTTTAGCAGAAATACGCCCCGCTTGGGTATGCAAAGGATTGGCTTTTTCAACGCCAAACGCGATTGTTTCCTTCTTCAGCCGAACTAGCATCCGAGTGAAAGGCTGCGTGGCCGACCAGCTTTCTTTAGCGGTTAGATCGCCTAGGCCTGGAAGTTTCTTGATAAGCGTAAGCAGCTCTCGGACAGATAACTCTTCGCCTGCCACAAATAGGTTAATGCCTTCGGGGGCGAGCAGGATGGTGCCTTTTAGTGAACGCTCAGTTGCAAAAGTTAGCAATTCGGACTGCAAAGCTTCGCGGTTATTTAAATGAGCAAATTGATAAGCAGCAATGTTCAGAAACATATGGCGTCAAATCTAGCATCTTTTATGCAAGGTGCCCAGAGGGTCTAAAACAACTTGCCAAGTTTACCTCGAGCAAATAAGTAACGACGTCGAGGCATTTTGCATGGCGCAGATTTTTCCAAAATGGACTAACAAAGTCCCGAAAATAGCCGTTGTATCGTTAGTGTGTTCGGCTATCGGGATCGTTTTCATTTTTTGGTACTGGTTTTCTCCTTATAACTTGGAAGTAGGCTACCAGCCCGTTCAGCCGGTACCTTACAGTCACAAGATTCATGCAGGCGATCTAGGGATGGATTGCCGCTACTGTCACACGGGTGTGGAAAAGGGCCCAGTTGCGGGTGTTCCACCGACGCAGACTTGTATGAACTGTCATGCGACGATTAAAACCGATTCATTGGCTTTGGAGCGGGTTCGTGAAAGTAACCGAACCGATTTGCCCATTCCTTGGATTCGAGTTCATAAAGTTGCGGACTATGCCTATTTCGATCACAGCGCTCATATTGCTGCTGGTGTAGGTTGCATCAGCTGCCATGGCCGTATTGATCAAATGACCGAAGTCAAACTTGAGAAGCCTTTGAGCATGGGTTGGTGTCTTGATTGCCATCGAAATCCAGAGCCTCACTTAAGGCCGTTAGATAAAATTACCGACATGGAATGGGTAGGCGATGAGAACTGGAAGACAATTGCCAGAGCGAAGGCCAAAACCCTCCATCCACCGGTTGAAAGCTGTTCAGGGTGCCACCGATGACGATAAATGAATCAGAACAAAACATGAAATACTGGCGTTCGGTGCAGTACCAAGAGTGGACCGACGAATACAAAAATCTGGTTAAACACGAGTTCCAAGACGGCCAGAGCGAGTTCACCAGTCTGCAACGTCGAGACATGCTTAAGCTGATGGGCGCTTCGTTTGCACTGGCTGGTCTTGGCACAGCTTGCAGACGGCCTGTTGATAAAATCATGCCGTATTCGAAGGCGCCTGAAGGAACCATCCCGGGCGTGTCGAAGTATTTCGCGACCACCAGGCCTTGTGCTTGGGGAGCAACAGGCCTTGTGGTGGAAACCCACGAAGGTCGGCCCACGAAGATTGAAGGCAACACGCTGCATCCCGCGAGCTTAGGCACAGCAAGCATCCATGACCAAGCTTCAGTGCTTGAGCTTTATGATCCAGATCGTTCACGGACGCCTATGAGAGCATTCGGTGAAGGCCAAGTGCCAAGCACCTGGGGCGAATGGGATGCATTTGCAGACGAGCATTTTAGAGCGCTCCAAAAGACTCAAGGCGAAGGCTTGGCGTTTGTATTAAACGGCGAAGAGTCGCCGACCATTGAACGCCTGAAAAAAGAAGTTTTGCTGAAGTTTCCTAAAGCGGTCTTTTATGTTCACCAGCCTTTGGCGTTGGTAAATACAAAAGCAGGCGCTGAGAAGGCCTTTGGTGCCGGCTCGCGTGTTATGTATCGGTTGGAAAATGCGAAAGTAATCCTCACCGTGCAGGCAGATCCGATCATGTGTGGCCCGAGCGCCAAAATGAACGCGCGCGGCTTTGCTCAAGGTCGTAAAATTTTCAAGGCTGAACAAGCCTCATCGATGAACCGATTGTATTCGGTTGAAGCCAATTATTCGCTGACTGGCACCAACGCTGATCACAGGTTGCCGTTGTCCGTTTTTGAAACGCCTGGCTTTTTAAATGCGCTGGCTTATGAGTTGTTTCCGGGCAGATTTGCCGCGGCAGGCTTTAAGGACGCAAAGTTTGTCAAAGCGCTCGCTAAAGATTTGCTTAAAAACAAGGGGCAGGCGGTTATTGTGGTTGGGGAGACCTTGCCTGCCGAATGCCATGTGCTGGCCCACGCCTTAAACCAAGCTTTGGATGCACAGGGCAAAGTTTTTGACGTCCTAAAAGCCTCGGTCACTACTGAAAGAAATGTTAATCAGCTGGCCGAAGATCTCGGCAGAAGCCAGATTAATACACTCGTGATGTTCAGCGTGAATCCGGTGTACTCGAGCGCTGCTAAGTTAAAGCTTACGGATGCTTTAAAAAAGGCTTCTACAGTGATTCATGCGGGTATTTACGCGGATGAAACTGCTCAGTTGGCCCATTGGCACTTGCCGCTCAATCACTTCCTCGAAAGCTGGGGTGATGCACGCGCGTTTGACGGAACGGTTTCTTTCATACAGCCGATGATCGATCCACTGTTTGGATCGCGCTCGGATATTGAAGTATTGGCCCAAATCGCCGACTTGCCTTCGAAAAAGGGTCAAGAGTTGTTAAAGGCGACCTGGAGTGGCGCCAAATGGGAACAGGCACTGCATGACGGCGTGTTGCCGGGAACGGCTTATCCGATCGCGGCAAAGAACACGGTTTCTGCTGCGGCTGTTGCCGGTGCCAAGGCGCTTCAAAATGGCGAAGTGGAAATCTTATTCGGCTTTGATCACAAAGTGCTCGATGGTCGCTATGCCAATTTAAGCTGGATGCAGGAATTGGCTGACCCCGTAACCAAAATTACTTGGGGTAACGCCATTTTGGTTAGCCAGGCCATGGCGGTCAAGATGGGCATTCAAAGCAAAGTGACTGACCGCTTGTACAACGCGGACGTTTTATCTGTGACTTTAGATGGTCAAACGACAGAAGCACCGGCGTTTATTATGCCGGGCCTGGCCGATAACAGCGTGATAGTGTCGTTGGGATACGGTCGTGAAAAAGCCGGAACCATTGGTAATGGCGTTGGCGTTAACTTCTTTAAGCTTTTGCCTGCCTCTGGCAGCAGGGTGTCTTCAAACGCTCTCATTAAGCGAACAGGCAAGACAGAAAAGCTAGCATCTACTCAAGAGCAGTTTGCGATGAATGGCGATGCCATTCAGGAAGTTAGTGTGCTGTCGCTTGAAAAGCGTGATCCTGCGAAACTTCGAACGGCCAAAGAGTTCGGCGATGGCGCTAAGATTAAGAAGCCTGAAACCGCTCAAATGACCGAAGCATGGAAATACACTGGCAACAAATGGGGCATGGTCATCGATTTGACATCCTGTATTGGTTGCAACGCTTGCGTGACCGCTTGTCAGTCGGAAAACAATATTCCTGTGGTTGGCAAAGACCAGGTGATGCGTTCACGTGCTTTGCAGTGGATTCGAGTCGACAGATATTTCACAGGTGATGTGAAAAACCCGATGAGCATCGCACAGCCTGTGCCTTGTATGCATTGCGAAAACGCGCCTTGTGAACCGGTTTGTCCTGTAGCAGCCACGGTGCATGATACCGAAGGTCTGAACACGATGATTTACAATCGTTGTGTTGGGACGCGATATTGCGGTAACAACTGCCCGTATAAAGTCAGGCGCTTTAACTACTTGGATTACTCCAACAGCGGCAATATCTATATTAACCCGCTGGATAAAGAACGTAACGTTCTGTTGCAAATGCAAAAGAATCCGGATGTCACGATTCGTTATCGCGGCGTTATGGAAAAATGCACTTATTGCACGCAACGGATTCAAGAAGCCAAGATTTCGGCAAAGAGAGAGCACCAAGACTCGAATGATTTGCCAGACGGCGCGGTAACCCCTGCTTGCGCGCAGACTTGCCCAACCCAGGCCATTACTTTTGGCAACTTGAACGATGACGAGTCACGGGTCAGTGTTTTGAAACTCAGCGATCGGAACTATGATTTGTTGGGTGAACTGAACACCAGACCTAGAACGTCTTATCTCGCCAAACTCAGAAACCCAAATTTGGAGCTGGTCTAATATGCATCGCGGAGACGTGGTTTTAGAAGAACATGTGAGCGGCCGAGAGACCTTGATTCGCGGTGGCTTGTCCTATCACGATGTGACCGAGGCAGTTTGCAGGATGCCAGAAACACCGTTCATGATGAGCCCCAAGGCTTGGATGATTGGCCTGGCTGTTTCCTTGTCGCTGCTGGCCATGTTTTTATTGTCCATTGGCTACTTGATTTGGGAAGGCATCGGGATTTGGGGAAACATGTCTCCCGTCTTTTGGGCGTGGGATATTGTTAACTTCGTGTTCTGGGTTGGTATTGGCCATGCTGGAACGCTGATTTCTGCGATTTTGTTTTTGTTTAGGCAAAAATGGCGGACATCGATTAATCGCTACGCAGAGGCAATGACCATTTTTGCGGTTATTTGCGCTTTGGTATTTCCGGGCATTCACGTTGGGCGTATCTGGGTGGTTTACTACTTCTTCCCGGTGCCGAACCAGATGGATATGTGGCCGAATTTTAGATCGCCACTGCTTTGGGATTTATTTGCGGTAGGGACTTACTTCACCGTTTCGTTGTTGTTCTGGTATGTGGGGTTAGTACCGGATTTGGCAACTTTGCGCGATAGAGCGAAGAATAAGACGGCCAAGCTGCTTTACGGGATTTTCTCGTTAGGCTGGCGTGGGTCGATGCAGCATTGGGTTCATTATGAACGCGCGTACTTGTTGCTCGCGGCATTGTCGACACCGTTGGTGCTTTCGGTGCATAGCGTGGTGTCTTTCGACTTTGCGACGGCGCAGCTGCCGGGTTGGCATACGACGATTTTCCCGCCGTATTTCGTTGCTGGGGCGATTTTCTCTGGATTTGCAATGGTGCAGACTTTGATGTTGCCCGCTCGAAAATGGTTGGGGCTTAAAGACATTGTGACCATGAAGCACATCGAGAACATGAATAAGATCATCCTGGTCACTGGGACGATGGTCGGATATGCTTATGGCGTTGAATTCTTCATGGCTTGGTACAGCGGTAATGAGTACGAGTCTTTCACTTTCGTGAATCGTGCGTTTGGGCCTTATGCATGGGCTTATTGGACCATGGTTTCTTGTAACGTGCTGACGCCGCAGTTGTTCTGGTTCAGAAAGCTTCGAACCAATATTACTTTGAGCTTTATCTTGTCGATATTTGTGAATATCGGGATGTGGTTTGAGCGTTTTGTAATTATCGTGACTTCGTTGAACCGTGACTTTTTGCCTTCCAGCTGGCATTATTTTACGCCTCGTATTTGGGAGCCGGTGTTTTTTATCGGTTCATTCGGTCTGTTTTTTACGCTGTTTTTGTTGTTCGTTCGATACCTTCCAGTGATTGCCATGGCGGAAGTCAAAAGCGTCATGCCGCATGGAGAAGAACACCATGCTTAAGAATTATGCTCTGATTGCAGAATATGAAAACCCTCATGATATCTGCCACGCGGCTGAACAAGTGCGCGAGGCAGGGTATAAAAAGTGGGATGCTTGCACACCTTTTGCCGTACACGGGTTGGATAAAGCCATGGGGCTTAAGGCCAGTATTTTGCCTTGGTTTGTCTTGGTAGCGGCCATCACTGGGTGCGGGCTGATTTCATGGTTGATGATTTGGGTGGCGGCTTATGATTACCCTTTGAATATTGGTGGTAAGCCAACGCTGAGCATTCCAGCGTTTGTGCCGCCAGCGTTTGAAGTAACGATTTTGTTTAGTGCGCTCACTTCGGTTTTTGGCATGTTTATATTGAATGGCTTGCCGCGTTGGAATCATCCGTTGTTTCACTCGAAGCGATTTGAGCGGGTTACCGACGATCGGTTCTTTATTGTGATTAAGGCCAGCGATAAGATGTTTGAGTTGGAAAAAACCAAAGCGCTGCTGGAGATGACCCATCCATTGAACGTAGAGCTGGTGGAGGAAGCATGAGAGTCCTATTCCTTCTGACAATCCTGGCGTGGTCTGGCTGCAGGGGGTGGACATCCACCGAGCCGCCGATTCATCCAAATCCTAATATGGATACGCAGATTAAGTACAAGCCTTATCGCGAGAGCGAGTTCTTCGCTGACCAACGGGACATGAGACCGCGTGTGGCAGGGACGATTGCTCGGGGCGATTTGGCGGACAATGACGACTTGCCGGTAACTCAAGCTTCGATGCACCGCGGTAGAGAGCGTTTTAATATTTATTGCGCCCCGTGCCACTCAGCTTTTGGAGATGGAGATGGCATCGTAGGCAGAAGGCTGCCAATTAAGCCGACGACTTTCCATAGCGATTACATGCGTGCTCAACCTTTGAGCCATTTTGTAGACGTGATGACCAATGGTATTCGAACCATGCCTTCTTACAAACACCAAGTTCCGATGAAAGATCGCAAAGCCATCGCGCTTTATATCAGGGCGCTGCAAAAGCTTGATCAGAATAAAACGAAGGAGTCGCCATGAGGATTCTAGCTTTGTTCGTTGTTGCGGTATTAGGTTTTGGGCTATGGGGCATGGGCTTTAGCGCAAATCCTACTCGGGCGATGTATGGCTATTTGTTTGCTTATGTCAGCGCTTTGACGATTCCATTGGGATGCATCTTCTATGTGCTGATTCAACATTTGACTCGGGCAGGATGGTCTGTGCTTACCCGGCGGATGGCCGAGTTTGGCATGGCTGTGGTGCCGATGTTTGCGGTGTTGTTCTTGCCGATTGCGCTGCTGGGGCATGATTTGTTTCCCTGGAGCCATGCTGAGCACCTGGACGAAATCTTGATTAAGAAGACGCCTTATCTGAATATGCCATTTTTTATGGTCAGAGCGGTTGTCTACTTTGTGATTTGGTCTGCAGTGGCAATTTGGTTTTATCGCAAATCCGTGGCTCAAGATGCCGGTGGCCGAGCTGAACTTTCGCGCACCATGGGCAAGGTTAGTACGGCGGCGGTGATTTTGATTGCGCTGTCTACCTCGTTTGCTTCCTTTGACTGGTTGATGTCATTGCAGCCTCATTGGTATTCAACGGTGTTTGGGGTCTATTTCTTTGCGGGTTGTTTTCTGTCGGCATTAGTGTTTATTGCCATGATGCTGATGCGCTCAACCGTGCCGGTCACAGCGGAGCACTATCAAGATATTGGTAAGCTGTTGTTTGGATTTACGGTGTTTTGGGCGTACATCGGCTTTAGCCAATTTATGCTTTATTGGTATGCCAATATTCCGGAAGAGACCGAGTTCTACATGCATCGCTTGCATCATGGATGGGAGTATATCTCCTACTGGCTGATTGTGACGAACTTCTTCCTGCCATTCTTTTTGATCATGTCGAGGCATATGAAGCGTTATAAGCCGGTATTTACCATCGGTTGTACGTGGATATTGCTGGCACATTTTTTGGATATCTATTGGTTGGTGATGCCGAATGCAGGCGATCATCATTGGTGGCTGTCGCTGCCGAATGATATCGGCGCGCTGGTGGGCATGTTGGCGCTCTTTTTAATGGCCGTAGCTATTTTGAAGAGAAACAAATCGGCCTTTCCAAAGGGTGATCCAAGGCTTTCAGAATCTTTAGCATTTGAGAATTACTAAGATGAGTGAACTAAGCGAACACGATATTTCTTCCAAAGCGACGCTGCTGATTTGGGCCTATATTTTAGGCTTTGGCGTGGTGCTTTACTTTTCACTGGCGGCTTTGAATATCTATTTTAGAGCCGAAGTCGATCGGGAGCATTATGTCAAAGTCGGCTCCGTGAAATCTAAGGAACTCCAGGATTTACAGGCGGCGAACGCTTTGAAGCTTGAAGGCATTGAGCAAGCGATGGACCAGGTGGTTCGTGAAGCTCGCTAGCTTCTTTATCACTTGCTTTGGCCTAGTGGCCGGCGAGGGGAGTCTGTTGGTGCCGCAGATTTTGCAAGGCACTGAGATTGTTGATAAGCCGGGTGCAAAGATCCCTCAGGATGTTCAGCTGCTGGATCATACGGGTAAACCTGTGCGTTTTGCAGACATTCTTGGCAAGGGAAAGCCGGTTGTCTTGACGCTGGGTTATTATCAATGCCCGATGCTGTGCAGCTTGGTGCTTAACGGTTTGACCGACGTCATGAAAAAGCAGTCTCTGCAGATTGGCAGGGACTATACGATCTTGTCGGTCAGCATTAACCCGAATGAAAAGCCAGATTTGGCGGATGCCAAGCGCAAGAATTATCTGAAAGTGATTGATAAGCCCGATAGTACGCCATGGGTGTTTGCCACGGGCAGTATGCCAGAAGTAAAGCGGCTGGCTGATTCGGTAGGGTTTGGGTATCAGTTCGATAAGAAATCAGGCGAGTATATTCATAGTGCGGGCATTTTCGTGGTGTCTCCTCAGGGCGTTTTAACGAGGACAATCTACGGGATCTCATATAAGCCTAGCGATTTTAAAATGAGCCTGATAGACGCGTCGAATGGAAAAATTGGGTCTTTGCTCGATCGAGTAATTCTCAGTTGCTTTCATTATGAACCCGACAGCCATAAGTACGGCTTTTACATTTTTGGTTTGATGCGGATTGCTGGATTTTTGACAATTGTGGTTATTTCAGCGGTCTTGTTGATGTTTTGGAAAAGAGAAAGGCGAGCAAAAGCATGGACAACTTAAAAGAGCTTTTGGCAATGAAATTGCCAGTATTTTCGCAGTGGTCATGGATGCCGGAGCCGGCGTCGGCCTATGCTGGCGAGTTTGATTCACTTTTTTTCTTTCTTATGTGGACAGGGCTCGGCCTTTTTCTATTGGTGATCGTGCCAATGTTTTGGTTCATGGCCAAATACCGCCGCAAAAACGAAAACCAAAAGGCACTGACTCAAAAAGACCACAACCACTTGGCAGAGACCTTGTGGACCTTTCTGCCGATGATCTATTTGGCAGTATGCTTCGTGTGGGGCTTTTTAGGCTTTTTGAATGTCTATTCGATTCCAGCGAATGCAAAAGAGCTTCGGGTAATTGGGCAAAAATGGAACTGGACAATTCAGTATCCGGAAGAAGGTATTTCGGTTTCAGGCCAGGGCGCTGTCGTCGGTGTTCCGATCGATACCAATATTAGGCTGACGATGTCGTCTCAAGACGTAATTCACAGCTTCTTCTTGCCGAACTTTCGAATTAAGCAAGACGTTTTGCCTGGGCGATATTCGACTTTGTGGTTTAGAGCTGACAAAGAAGGCGAGTTCCCCATCTTGTGCACCGAGTATTGTGGAGACTACCACAGCAATATGTTGGCCAAGCTGAAAGTCATGTCGAAAGACAACTATAAAGCTTGGGTTGAAAATTTAAAGAACGCGAATAACTCGCTGGCGCCGAAGGATTTGGGAGCTAAGCTTTATCAGAGTAAGGCTTGCGTCACTTGCCATACCACGGACGGCGCTCCTCGAATTGGGCCTACTTTTAAAGGGCTTTATGGCTCAACAACTGAGTTGGCTAATGGTAGCAAAATGAAAGTGGACGACACCTTTATTAAAGAGCATATTCTAACGCCAACCAAAACGCCGATTAAGGGTTATCCGCCAGTAATGCCTGCGTTCCAAGGGCAGCTCAGCGAAGTAGAAATTAATGGTTTGATCGAGTTTATCAAATCTTTTAAGTAAAGCAGTGAATGGGAGTTTGAAGGTTTTATGAGTTCGCATACGAATTATCTGAATGCCAAAAAAGGTTTCGCCTCTTGGGCGCTGACCATTGACCATAAGCGCATCGGTTTGATGTACTTAGTGTCCATTATGTCTTTTTTTCTGCTCGGGGGCTTGTTCGCGCTGCTTTTGCGCACGGAGCTTTTAACGCCTGCTCATACCATCGTGGATGCTAAACGGTATAATCAGCTGTTTACGCTGCACGGCGCGATTATGGTCTTTTTGGTGATTATCCCGGGGATTCCGGCCTCGCTGGGGAACTTTGTTCTTCCATTGATGCTTGGCGCCAAAGACGTTGCTTTTCCGCGTATCAATTTGGCCAGCTATTACATCTATGTGCTTGGTGCCATTGTGGCGCTATCTTCGTTGTTTGTGGGTGCGATTGACACCGGTTGGACTTTCTACACGCCTTATTCCACCACCACCGATGGTGGCGTGGTTTTGATGGTGACGGCAGCGTTTATTCTGGGATTTTCGTCGATTTTCACCGGGCTGAATTTCATTGTGACCACGCATAAGCTGAGAGCACCAGGCATGACTTGGTTTAGAATGCCGCTATTTATTTGGGGGATTTACTCAACCGCTGTCATTCAGATTATGGCAACGCCGGTGCTTGCGATCACGCTGCTCTTGCTTATCGTTGAGCGGACGTTAAAGATTGGTATTTTCGATCCGGTTCTGGGCGGGGATCCTGTGCTCTTTCAGCATTTCTTCTGGTTCTACTCGCATCCGGCAGTTTACATCATGATTTTGCCGGGAATGGCGGTTGTTTCTGAGCTGATCGCGGTGTTTAGTCAGAAGCGGATTTTTGGGTATAAGCAAATTGCTTATTCATCCATTGCCATTGCAGGCATCAGCTTTTTGGTTTGGGGCCATCATATGTTTGTCTCCGGGCAGTCTGAGCTGGTGGGCATGATTTTTTCGGCTTTGACGTTCTTGGTAGCGATTCCTTCTGGGGTCAAGATGTTCAACTGGTTGGCTACCATGAACCAAGGGTCGATTTCGTTTAAGACACCGATGTTGTGGGCGCTTGGATTTTTCTTTCTGTTTGCCATTGGTGGTATCACCGGCGTATTTTTAGGAACGCTTTCCGTGGATGTGCATTTGCATGACACGTATTTTGTGGTCGCACATTTTCACTACGTGATGGTAGGCGGTACTTTCATGGCGTTTATGGGCGGTATCTTTTACTGGTGGCCAAAAATGACCGGCAAAATGTACAGCGAGTTTTGGGGCGCTACCTCTACTTTAATGGTGGTGGTGGGCTTCAACGTGACTTTCTTTGTGCAGTTTCTGATGGGCGCGCAAGGCATGCCGCGTCGGTACTATAGCTATCTGGAGCAGTTTCAGATTTATCATCAGATTTCGACCATTGGCTCCTATATTTTGGGGCTTGGGTTTGTAACCGCGATGATTACTTTGTTGGTGTCCTTGAAAAAGGGCCAAAACGCGCCTGCGAATCCTTGGAAAGCGGCTTCTTTGGAATGGACGCATACCGATGTGATTCCAATAGAACATAACTTCCATGAGCAACCGGTTGTCACAGAGGGACCTTATGAATACAGGTAATGACCAACTGTTTCCCCTTCACAGTCACTTCGAGCGGCCGGCTCAGCAGATTGATGCTGCCAAGCTTGGAATGTGGCTGTTTCTTGCGACCGAAGTGCTGCTTTTTGGCGGGCTGTTTGTCGCCTATGCGGTCTATCACTACTTGCATCCGGATTTGTTCAAAGCGGCGCATCACTTTTTAGATGTTCGTTTGGGCGGGTTTAATACAGTTGTGCTGCTATTTTCCAGTTTAACTGTGGTGCTCGCCATTCATGGTGCGCAGCAGGGTAAAAAGCAGATGGTGCTGTGGAACCTGTTTTTGACATTACTTTGTGCCTCCACTTTCTTGGTGGTGAAGTACTTTGAGTATAAGCATAAGTTTCACATGGGCTTATTGCCAGGGTATTATTTCACCAATGCGATGTTGCCGAATCCGGACCAGGCACACATCTTTTTTGGCATTTATTTTCTCATGACGGGCCTTCATGGGGTCCACGTTGTGATTGGGATGATTGTTTTAGGGTGGCTGTTTTACCGAACCTGGAACAATGAGTTTAACCCGCAGTATTACTCGCCCCTAGAAATTGGCGGCCTTTACTGGCATTTGGTTGACGTTATTTGGATTTTCCTTTTCCCTTTGCTTTATCTGATTCGTTGAGGCCTTTATGAGTCACATTCACCGAGTTCGTGGATCCAATCCCCATGTTTTGCATGTTGGCGTTTATTGGGCCGTTTTTGCAGCTTTACTTTGCTTAACGGCTTTGACCGTTTGGGTAGCCGAGTTTGACTTTGGCACCATGTCGACCGCGGTGGCATTGTTGGTTGCCTGCACTAAAGCCACCTTGGTTTTGTGCATTTTCATGCATTTGTGGTTTGATAATAAGTTTTTTGCAGTTGTTTTGGCTGGTACCATGGCCTTTTTGTCTTTGTTCATCTTGTTTACGGTGATGGATGAGGGCTCTAGAACTTTGGTTGACCCGCAGCATGCCAATTTCTTACCCAGAGACCAGATTGTATGGAAATATAAGGCGGACCACCCTACCGCTCTGCCGCTCAGACCCGGGTTGAAGGAAGCGGTAAAAGATGATTTGATATTTGAAGGCCCAGAGCACGAATAAATAGTGAATAGCTAAGGGCCACAGTGGAGTTGAAATGATATTGGCTGGCCTCCTCTTACTAGTCGCGGTAATTTCGTTTTTTTTGTCTTATTACGTAACGAAACTGAATGTTAAATTCGTTTCGAGGCTTATTTTAAGCCGTCTTCCTAGCTTTGATAAAAAGATTTTACGAGCTGCCTTCACACCTGTGCGGGCAGGGTACGTGCTTGGTCTCTTCTTATTTGGCGCCCGTATCGTTGGTATTCCAGAAAACTGGGAACCTTGGGTTAAGCCTAGCGCAACTGTGCTCGCAGCGTTTATCTTAAGTTGGCTTGTTTTCAGTGTGGTCGATTTGCTGGGAGAGTGGTGGGCCGAGTATTTAAGGCAAGCGCACCAGTATAGTATTGTAGGCATTATCCCTTTGGTGCGCAGGACGCTCAAGTCTACGGTGGTCATTTTAGCTGCGCTGACTTTCCTGCAAAACTTAGGTATTCATGTTACCGCTTTATTGGCCGGTCTTGGGGTTGGTGGTATCGCCGTTGCTTTAGCCGCTCAAAAGACCATTGGCGATTGGATTGGCGGGGTGATGTTGATCTTAGACCGCCCGATTCATGTGGGCGATGAATGCAAGTTCGGCAGTCAGCAAGGGATTGTGGAAGAAATCGGGGTTAGGACCACCAAAATCAGGACATCGGAACGCACCATTATTGCCGTCCCCAATGCTGATTTTTCGCAAATGCAGCTTGAAAATCTATCTAAGCGAGACCGCATTCGTATCAACTGCATTTTGGGACTTAGGCGAGATACTTCTCCCGACCAAATTAGATACCTGCTCGTTGAACTGCGGAAGATTTTATATGCGCATCCTAAGATTGATAGTGTTCCTGCTCGCGTAAGGCTTGTGGCTTTGGGCGCATCCTCACTGGATATCGAAGTTCGTGCATATGTGCTGACCAATACGGATAACGAATATTTAGCTGTTCGAGAAGATTTGTACTTGCGATTTTTGGAAAAAATCCGCGAGGCCGGAACGCATTTGGCGCTTCCTGTTCAAGAAAGCGTGCCGGGCATGATGCTGGATCAAGAGCACGTTAAATCGATTGAGCAACGCGTGAATACCTGGCGTACTAAGAAAGAGCTGTCGTTGCCTGAATTTTCGCCCGAGCAACGTGAAGCTTTGGACGACATGCTGGACTATCCCCCTAAGGGTAGCGTGCTGAGCACGGAGTCAGAAGTCTAGTATGCCAAAAAGCTATGCCGACTGGATTAAGCATCTCTCAGAGCCGTCTCTCCCTGCCATTTTAGGCATTGGTGGCGAGGAACGGGCTTTCGTTGATGAAGCTTTGATTGAAATCAAAAACCGCGTGTTAGCGGGCGGTATGCCCGAGTTCAACTTCGATACGGTGTCAGCGAAATCTAACCCAATGACGGCTTTGCTCGCCACCGCCAAAGCGCTGCCGATTATGTCGCCTCTGCGTTTGGTGATTGTGACGGAAGCAGACACCATTAAAGCCGACGATTTCGAGATTTTTGATGCTTACGCGAAGAATCCGAATCCAACCACCGTGTTGGTGTTTGTTTTCGAGCAGCTGGATACGCGGGTTAAATTTCAAAAAAGCCTGGATGGTGCTGGCAGGCTTTATAAATTCGATCACCCACGCGATCGCGAAATGCTGGGATTGATTAAATCGCGCGGTTTAAATCACGGCCTAAGAATCGGCGATGACGCTGCTTCTTTGTTGCTGATGGAAATCGGCAGCAATCTGTTAATGCTTGAGCGTGCTTTGGAAAAACTAGCGCTCGCCTGCGAGCCCGGCGCGGTCGTTGGCGCGGCCTTGGTGGAAGCGCAGATTGCGCAAACGGCGTTCAGAGACGCGTTTACGTTGGCGCGCGCGGTGGTTTTGCGAGATAAGGCGCTGGCTGCAAAAATGTTGGCGGAGCTAAAAAGCGCTCAAGAAGTGCCTTTAAGATTAGTAGGCGTCCTAGCCTGGCAATGCCGCGTGGTGCTCAAAACCCGACTATATTTAGACGAAAAAGTGCGACCGGCAGATATCGCCAGCCGCCTCAGCCTCTTTGGCGATCGCCTAGAAATGGTCATGAAAGCCGCAAGGGCGATGGATACCAAAGCGCAAGTAGCCAGACTAGTGACCCTTTCAGAGCTAGACCGCGCGCTAAAATCCTCCAGAGTCCCCGCTTGGTTAATATTCGACCGGGCCGTCCTCGAAATGTGCTGACTCACGTCGGTGCA